>JAAYHO010000204.1 GCA_012735335.1 Gammaproteobacteria bacterium | reverse complement strand
TTTCAAGGGTGAGGAAGTCAGCGGCATGCCCGGCTTCAAACTGGCGCGCAAGGGCATGGTGCGTACCTTCCAGCATGTGCGCCTGTTCAAGCAGATGAGTGTGGTGGAGAACCTGCTGGTGGCCCAGCATCACCACATGAACACCAGCATGCTGGCCGGACTGCTCAAGACCCCGGGCTTTCGCCGCAGTGAAAAGGAAGCGCTGGAGCTGGCTGCCCGCTGGCTGGAGCGCCTGGACCTGCTGGAATTCGCCAACCGTACCGCCGGTACCCTGGCCTACGGTCAGCAGCGGCGGCTGGAAATCGCCCGCTGCATGGTTACCCGCCCCAGCCTGCTGATGCTCGACGAACCCGCCGCCGGACTCAACCCCCGGGAAACCGCCGACCTGCAGACGCTGATTGCCGAACTGCGCAGCGAGCACGGGCTGACCGTGCTGCTGATCGAGCACGACATGAAGCTGGTCATGGGTATTTCCGATCATGTGGTGGTGATCAACCAGGGCAGCCCCCTGGCCCACGGCACGCCGGAGGAGGTTCGCCAGAACCCGGACGTGATCAAGGCTTATCTGGGAGAGACGTGAAGCGTGCTGTCGTTCAACGAGGTCAATACATTCTACGGCAAGATCCAAGCTCTGCATGGCGTCAGTCTGGAGGTTGAGCAGGGCGAGATCGTTACCCTGATCGGCGCCAACGGGGCGGGCAAGACCACCCTGCTGATGACCCTGTGCGGTGATCCGGCACCGGCCAGCGGCAGCATCCGCTACCACGGCGAAGAGCTGACCGGCATGCTCACCTCAGACATCATGCGCAAGGATATCGCCATCGTGCCTGAGGGGCGGCGGGTGTTTTCCCGGCTCACGGTGGAGGAGAACCTGGCCATGGGCGCCTTCTTCCTGCCCCGGGACGAGATCGCCCCACAACTGCAGGCCACCCTGGAGCTGTTCCCCCGGCTCAAGGAACGCTATCAGCAGCGGGCCGGCACCATGTCCGGCGGCGAACAGCAGATGCTCGCCATTGGCCGGGCGCTGATGAGCAAGCCCAGACTGCTGCTGCTCGACGAGCCCTCACTGGGCCTGGCGCCGATCATCATCCAGCAGATCTTCGAGATCATTGAGGAACTGCGCCGCCAGGGCGTGACCATCTTCCTGGTCGAGCAGAATGCCAACCAGGCGCTGAAGCTGGCCGACCGGGGCTATGTGATGGAGCATGGACATATCGTCATGCAGGGCAGCGGTGAACAACTGCTGGCCGATCCCCAGGTACGCCAAGCCTACCTCGGCGGATAACTCATGGCGCTCCGCCCTGGTAACCGCAGCCATTCAGACGCAGGCCATCGCGCACCAGCACCGCTTTGAGATGGTAATAGTCACCGGTACTGCGCTCTATGCAGCCAGTGGGATAGAGCCACAGCTCCAGCCCCTGATCATGCACCCCGCGAAAGCCGAGGGTGCCGTCGGGGAGTTGCTCGCTGATCATCGACAGCTGGCGGCCATCCTCGGCGTCATCGGAGCTGAGCTGCATGCCTCGAGCGCTGATATCCACGCGCCAGCGATCCGCCAGACTGAAACCGACCCACTGGCTGGCCGCCGCACTGGTGTCCAGGCAGCCACGCCCGGTGGACTCGACCCGGTGAGTGCGGGTAACCACCCAGCGGCCATCCTGCTCGACCACCTCCAGTTCGGCAAAGATCGATAACTGCCCCGGCTGGCCAACCTCGTCGAACAGCCGCTCCAGCTCGGCGCTGGGTTGCAGTTGCCGATCATGCTCCTGGCCACAGGCACGTATGGTCCACTGTTGCTCACCCCGGTCGACCAGTCCTGCCACCCGCTGGGCAGGCGTCCGCTCAGCCCCCGGCCAGAATGACCAGGAGGCACAACCGCTCAACCCCAGCGCCGTCATCATCAGAAAAAGGGGCGCCCATGGCCGTTTTGCCGCTGTCATTCTGTGAACCTCTTTGAAGAACTGTACATAAACCGATGAATTGCTTGAAATGATGATCACAATTTGCTCACGCAGTGATACTCTCTGATGCGGAATTTTTGTTGTTGGTTCACCCTTAAGTCTGGATGGAACTATGAATACCATAAAAAGCTTGATGCTGGGCTCACTGGTTTTGCTGGGAGCCTGCTCGGCCAAGCAAGAGGTCACCCACATTCCCGCGCCAGCCCCCTCCTGGGCTGAGTCGCGCATCACCAATCTGACGACCCTGGCCACCCAGCAGGGTTACGAAATCGAGCGTGAAGGCGAGCAGATTCGCCTGCTGATTCCGGTCGACGGTAACTTCCATCCCAAGCGCACTCTGCTGCTGCCCAAGGGTCTGGTGCCCCTGAGCAAGATAGCCCAGGCACTGAAGGCCGATGGCGCCAGCCGCGTGCATGTGATTGGTCACAGTGACAGTGATGGCAGTGATGAGTTGAACAAGAAGCTGAGCATGGAGCGCGCCCAGGCGGTCGCCAGTGTACTGCGCCTGGGTGGCATCGAGCGCCACCGCATGCACCTGCAGGCCATGGCCGACCTGGCACCCCGGGCGGATAACAGTACCTACACGGGTCGCAAGCTGAACCGTCGGGTGGAAATCATCCTGACCCCCTACCAGCCCACCGCAGTCGCCCTGGCTGACTGACCCCAAGCGACGTGGCTCCCCCAGTGGATTGCCACGTCGCTGCGCTCCTCGCAATGACGGGGGAGAGCAGCAGCGCCACTCCCTACCGCACACTCCCCCATCGTCATTGCGAGCGAAGCGCGGCAATCCAGGGCGTGCGATGGCTTCAAGGCCCGTGGATTGCCACGTCGCTGCGCTCCCGCACTGACGGCGGGAGTGGCTCCGTCCTATTTACTGACCCGTGACACTCCGTTGACCGTCAGGATGCGTACCCGCTCGCCGGGGGCGAAGGAGATGTTGGAATCGACTTCCTGCACATAGGCACGAGTCTGGCCACCGTCCTCGCGCACGGTAATCTCGATACCCTGATTGCGGGTCAGGCCTTCCTCGGCGGCGGCACCGGCCATGCCCCCGGCTACCGCACCCAGTACCCCGGTAATGATGCTGCCGCGCCCGCCACCCACCGAGCTGCCGGCCACACCACCCACTATTGCCCCGGCACCGGTGCCGATATTGGTCTTGGTACCTTCGATCTGCACCAGGCGTACCGATTCGACTGTCCCCATACGCACGGTCTGCGGTGCGCGGGCTTCCGAGCGGCTGTAGGTGTCACCGGTCAGATTGGATGCACAACCGCCAACCGCGAGGGTCAGACCAAGCAGGCAACCTGCGAGAATACGTTTACTCATATATCACCACCCTGTTTGTCTGTCGGGAAGCCTGCCGCCTCCCGGCTGAATAAAGATGCTTTTTACCTGCTTTTCCTATTGGACTGTCGCACCAGGTAAATGTTGCACGACAGCTGTTTCATTGGTTTTCCAGATGCGCAGCTCGAGCCGACTGGCGGCTGACCACCGGATTGGCGTACTGACGCAACCACCACTGCCGCTGTTCCGGCGGACAGGCCGCCAGTCGCTCATCGAAGCGCTGCTGTTCCTCGGCCAGCATGACGCTGTCGAACTGTTCACGCCAGCCGCTGATATTCACCTGCGCAGCAGCTTCTGCCAATTGCTCCACCGCCAGATAGTTGCTCGGATACAGGCGATACAACCCGAGAATCTGCCGATCAGTCTCGGCGGCTACGGCCTTGGCATCAGCGTAGTCCTCCGTCAGCGGGGTACCGAAGGCGATATGCACCCGCCCCTTGTAACCCGTCAGTCCCTTGGCAATGGAGCTGTCGTCCTCTCCGGGCTGCTTGCTGTAACCGCCGGTGCGCTCGCGCTGCTCCAGCTCCCGCGCCTTCATCTGGTCGCAGGGGTCCCATTCATAGGCAATCGACACCGGTACTATATTCAGTGAACGCACCACTTCGCTGAAGGGCTCATCCTTGCGGCTCATGCACAGCATCTTGATGATGGCGGTGTCGGTACGGTCACAACCATCCTTGGCCCGGCCTTCGGCCTGGGCGATCCACACCGAATGCCCATCGGCAATGGAGTGGTGGATATAGGCGGAGAGGGTCTGATACACCGCCAGTTTCTCCCGCCGCCCGCTGACCGAGCGGTGCACGATGAAGCACTTGTTCAGGCGCATCAGGTCGCTGACGAAGGAGCGCTGCAGCAGGTTGTCGCCAATGGCGATACGCGGCGTGGGATGACCGCCGTGGTACAGGGCGTAGTTGACGAACGCGGGATCCATGGCGATATCCCGGTGGTTGGCCAGAAACAGATGCGGCTGGGCCTTGCTCAGGTTTTCCAGGCCACTGTAGGTGACCGTCAGGGCGCTGCGCTCGATGACCTTGTCCAGCCAGGGCTCCAGGTGGTGTTGCAGCCCTTCCACCGTGTCCACCCCTTGCAACTCGCGACGCAGCGCCGAGCTGATCAGCCCTCGGCTCAGGCCGGGAAGCCAGCGGCTCATGCGTGGAAAGCGATATCCGGCCAGTGTCTGCAATAACTCCCGATCCCGCAGCAGGCGCTGCAGAACCGCAGGAACTTCCTCATCCTGGTACGGCCGGATGCCATCAAACTCGCCCATGTATTCCTCTTTCCCTCGGGTTTAATGGCGCATTATGCGGTGCAGCGAGGGGAGTCTCAATTCCCTGATAGGGTTTCGTTACATTTGCATTGGCCGCTGGCTGGCGACGGCAGCGGGCAATGCATACACTAGCCCAGCTATCGGGCTCTGTTGCGCCCGCTCAATTCAAGGAGAGCCGCCAATGCCGTTGCTATCGACCAGCACGTCAGCCACCCGCCGGGTGTGGCGCTATATGGAGGTACCACGGTGAGTGGACGGCTGGCCCAATTCACCCCGCCAGCGGCCCAGGTACCGGAAGGCTGGCAACCGAGCTGGAATATCTCCCCCGGCCAGCGGCCACTGATTCTGCGCAAGATCGACAACCGTCTGGAATGCGTGCAGGTGCTATGGAACCTGACGCCCAGCTGGCTCAAGGACCTGAGCCGCGCGCCCTTCAGCGCCAAGGCCGAGTTTCTGCATGACAAGGCGATGTTCCGTGAGCCACTGGTGGAGCGCCGCTGCCTGATTCCGGTGGATGGATACTATATGTGGAAGCAGCAGGGCCAGCGCAAGCAGCCCTGGTATCTGCGCCGCGAGCTGGAAGGCCTTGCGCTGGCGGGCCTGTGGGACAGATATCGGCTGGATGATGGCAGTTTCTGGGACAGCTGCGTGCTGATCACCGCCCCGGCCAAGGGCCTGCCTGGCCATCTCGGCGAGCGCATGCCGGTGGCGCTGAATGAGGGCGAACAGGCCATCTGGCTGGCCAACGCCACCGCCCCCCGGGCATTGCAGCCGTTGCTGCTGAACGCCGAGTCACGGGTACAACTGATGTACCCGGTCAACCCCGCCGTCAGCAGCCCCACCACCCAGGGCCCGCATTGCACCTCACCGACCGGGCATGCAGTGCGGCAGGGAAATGCCAGTACCTGACAAATAAGACCTGCCCAAATGGTATTGCGACACAGCAGAATACCGAGCCGGCCTACCCTCAAACGTCATTGCGAGCGAAGCGCGGCAATCCAGTGCGTGCGGCACCTGCCAGGCCCATGGATTGCCACGTCGCTGCGCTCCTCGCAATGACGATCCGCTGCTCTACACCTTGAACTGATTGATCAACCGCCGCTGGTGCTCGGCCAGTTTGGTCAGCCCGGCGCTGGCGGTGGAGGACTCGGCGGCGCCCCCGGCAACGGCATCGGCGACCTGACCGATATTGGTCACGTTGCGGTTGATGTCCTCGGCCACCGCGCTCTGCTCCTCGGCGGCGCTGGCGATCTGGATATTCATCTCATTGATCACCGAGACCGCCTGGGTGATGGACATCAGCGCGGCGTCAGCCTCTTCGGCCTGAAGCACGCTCTCCCCGGTGCGGCTGCGGCTCTGTTCCATGACCTTGACCGTCTGCTGGGTGCCAGCCTGCAGCTGCTCGATCATCTTCTGAATTTCTTCGGTGGAGTTCTGCGTCATCAGCGCCAGGTTACGCACCTCGTCGGCCACCACCGCAAAGCCCCGGCCCTGCTCCCCGGCGCGGGCCGCTTCGATGGCAGCGTTGAGCGCCAGCAGGTTGGTCTGCTCGGCGATACCGCGGATGGTGTCGAGAATCGAGGTGATATTGTCGCTGTCCCGGGCCAGATTCTGTACCGTCTGGGCGGCCCGCTCGATATCCATCGACAGCTGCTGAATAGTCTCGGCGGTCTGCTGTACCACCTGCCGACCATGACTGGCCGAGCCGTTGGCGTTGCCTGCAGCCTCGGCGGCGAGACTGGCATTGCGCGCCACGTCCTGGGCGGTGGCGGTCATTTCGGTGACGGCGGTGGCGACCAGTTCGATATCACTGAGCTGCTTCTGTACCCCGTCGTTGGTGCGCATGGCGATATCGGCGGTATTTTCCGCCGCATCGGTCACCTGCTGCACCGAGCCGACCACTTCGCGAATCATGCCCTGCAGTTTGTCGAGAAAGGCGTTGAAGCCCCGGGCAATGTCACCGAACTCATCGGCGCGGTCTTCCGGCAGACGACGGGTCAGATCACCTTCACCCTGGGCGACATCGTTAAGCATATTGGCCAGCTCCCGGGCCGGACGGGCCAGGCTGTAACCGACCAGCAGCATGACTCCCAGACCGACCAGGGCAATGAGCCCACCGATCACTCCCAGAGTCATGGTGGCAGCCGACTGCTGCTGGCTCAACTCCGCATCCAAGGTGTACAGATCAGCCATCACCGCGTTGTAGGGCAGACTGAAAAACAGTGTCCAGTGGGTATCGGTATCGCCCAGGCGGATCGGCATCCACAATTCTATTTCGTTGTCTTCCCGATCCACCCGGTA
>JAAYHO010000203.1 GCA_012735335.1 Gammaproteobacteria bacterium | reverse complement strand
TTCGCGGAAGGCCGCCAGCAGGTGCGGCGTCAGGTACTGAATGCTGCTGGCCACCGCCAGCCGCAGCTCCCCATGCAGGGTGCCCTGCAGCGCGGCAAGCTGCATATCGAGGATTTCCAGCCGGTTGAACACATCACCACTGGCCGCCAGCAGCAGGTTAGCGGCCTCGGTCAGATACAGCTTGCGGCCCACATATTCGAACAGTGGCTGGCCGACCAGCTCCTCCAGCTGGCGCATCTGCAGGCTCACCGCAGGCTGGGTCAGGGCCATTTCCTCAGCCGTCCGGCTGTAGGAGAGATTGCCGCACAGGGCACGGAATACCTGCAGTTGACGCAGGGTTATACGCTGCAATTCCTTACGCACCAGGGACCTCCGATTGATGGATAACTGACCACATATTAGTTATTACTTATGGCTAGTCCAATTATTATTCATTTTTCACCATTTGCGTTCCGGTTGTATGTTTGGTTACCCCCGATCACCAACAGAGGAAAGGGACGTGATCAAGAAAATCCTGATAGCCAAC
Source organism: Gammaproteobacteria bacterium (assembly GCA_012735335.1). Lineage (GTDB taxonomy): Bacteria > Pseudomonadota > Gammaproteobacteria > Pseudomonadales > Pseudomonadaceae > Halopseudomonas. Next base: position 6,980 of record JAAYHO010000203.1, on the reverse strand, counting down.
CGAGGCGAGATTGCCGTCCGCATCGTCCGCGCCTGTGCGGAGATGGGCATCCGTTCGGTGGCCATCCACTCCGACGCCGACCGCTATGCACTGCATGTCAAACGCGCAGACGAGTCCTATAACATCGGCAGCGACCCGCTGGCCGGTTACCTGAACGCCCGCCAGCTGGTCAACCTGGCGGTGGAAACCGGCTGTGATGCACTGCATCCCGGCTACGGTTTTCTGGCCGAGAACGCCGACCTGGCACGCATCTGCAGCGAGCGCGGGATCAAGTTCATCGGCCCGTCCGCCGAGGTCATCTCCCGTATGGGCGATAAGACCGAAGCCCGCCGGGCGATGATTGCCGCCGGAGTACCGGTCACCCCGGGCTCGGAAGGCAACCTGGACAGTCTGGAAGACGCCCTGGTCGAAGCCGACCGGGTCGGCTATCCGGTGATGCTCAAGGCCACCTCCGGTGGTGGCGGCCGTGGTATCCGCCGCTGCAACAGCAAGGAAGAGCTGACCCAGGCCTGGCCCCGGGTGATTTCCGAGGCGACCAAGGCCTTCGGCTCCGCCGACGTGTTCCTGGAAAAATGCATCGTCAACCCCAAGCATATCGAGGCCCAGGTACTGGGCGACAGCTTCGGCAATACCGTGCACCTGTTCGAGCGTGACTGCTCGATCCAGCGCCGCAACCAGAAGCTGATCGAGATTGCCCCCAGCCCGCAGCTGACTCCCGAACAGCGCGCCTATATCGGCGACCTGGCGGTGCGTGCGGCGCAGGCCGTCGGCTACGAGAACGCCGGTACCGTGGAGTTCCTGCTGGCGGACAACGAAGTCTACTTCATGGAGATGAACACCCGGATCCAGGTGGAGCACACCATTACCGAGCAGATCACCGGGATCGACATCGTCCGTGAACAGATCCGCATCGCCTCCGGCCTGCCGCTGTCCATGAAACAGGAAGACATCGAGCACCGCGGTTATGCCATCCAGTTCCGCATCAACGCCGAGGACCCGAAGAACGACTTCCTGCCGTCGTTCGGCAAGATCACCCGCTACTACGCCCCGGGCGGCCCCGGCGTGCGAGTGGATACCGCCATCTATACCGGTTACACCATTCCGCCCTACTACGACTCCATGTGCCTGAAGCTGATCGTCTGGGCGAACAACTGGGAAGACGCCATGGATCGTGGCTACCGGGCGCTGGATGACATGCACCTGCACGGGGTCAAGACCACCGAGCTGTACTATCAGGAAATCCTGAAGAACCCGGACTTCCGCAGTGGAGTATTCGACACCAGCTTTGTCGATACCCACCCCGAGCTGACCAACTATTCGACCAAGAACAAGCCCGACGCCCTGGCTCTGGCAATCGCTGGCGCTATCGCTGCCTACGCCGGTCTTTGAGGAACGCACCATGAGCAAACGCATTAACGTAACCGATACCATCCTGCGCGACGCCCACCAGTCGCTGCTGGCCACCCGCATGCGCACCGAAGACATGCTGCCGATCTGCTCCAAGCTGGATCAGGTCGGCTACTGGTCGCTGGAAGTCTGGGGCGGCGCCACCTTCGACAGCTGCGTGCGCTTCCTCAAGGAAGATCCCTGGGAGCGTCTGCGCCAGCTGCGCGCCGCGCTGCCCAACACCCGCCTGCAGATGCTGCTGCGCGGCCAGAACCTGCTCGGCTACCGCCACTACAGTGATGATGTGGTACGCGCCTTCGTGGCCAAGGCCGCAGTCAACGGCATCGACGTGTTCCGCATCTTCGACGCCATGAACGACGTGCGCAACCTGAAAACCGCCATTTCTGCGGTCAAGGCCGCCGGCAAGCATGCCCAGGGCACCATCTGCTACACCACCAGCCCGGTGCATACCGTCGAGCTGTTCGTCGAGCAGGCCAAGGCACTGGAAGCCATGGGCGTGGACTCGCTGGCGATCAAGGACATGGCCGGTCTGCTGACCCCGTTCGCCACCGGTGAGCTGGTCGAAGCACTCAAGGCTGCTACCAGCCTGCCGGTGTTCATCCACTCCCACGATACCGCCGGTCTGGCTGCCATGTGTCAGCTGAAGGCCATCGAATGCGGCGCGGACAATATCGATACCGCCATCGGTTCCATGGCCTGGGGCACCAGCCACCCGGGCACCGAATCCATGGTCGCCGCACTCAAGGGCACACCCTACGATACCGGTCTGGATCTGGAGCTGATCCAGGAGATCAGCATGTACTTCATGGAAGTACGCAAGAAGTATCACCAGTTCGAGAGCCCCTTCACCGGCGTGGATACCCGGGTACAGATCAACCAGGTACCGGGCGGCATGATGTCCAACCTGGCCAACCAGCTGAAGGAACAGGGCGCGCTGAACCGCATCAACGAAGTGTTCGAGGAGATCCCCCGGGTACGCGCTGATCTCGGCTACCCGCCGCTGGTCACCCCGACTTCACAGATTGTCGGTACCCAGGCGGTGTTCAACGTGCTGGCCGGTGAGCGCTACAAGACCATCACCAACGAGGTGAAACTGTACCTGCAGGGCCGTTACGGTCAGGCACCGGGCGCCATCAACCCCAAGGTACAGGTTCAGGCCATCGGTGATGAGCAGGTGATCGAGGTACGCCCGGCGGATCTGCTGAAGCCGGAAATGGACCGCCTGCGCAGCGAAATCGGCAACCTGGCGAAAAGCGAAGAGGACGTACTGACCTTCGCCATGTTCCCGGATATCGGGCGCAAGTTCCTCGAAGAACGCGCCGCTGGCACTCTGGAACCCGAAGCCCTGCTGCCGATTCCGGATGGCAACGGTGGCCCCGCTGCAGCCGAAGGTGTCGCTACCGAGTTCATGGTTGACGTCCACGGTGAAAGTTACCGTATCGATATCACCGGTGTGGGCGTCAAAGGCGACGGTACCCGTCACTTCTACATGAGCATCGACGGCATGCCGGAAGAAGTGGTTCTCGAGGAACTCAATCAGTTTGTCGGCGGAGCCGGCGGCGCAGCCCGCGGACGTGCCAGCGAGCCCGGTCACGTCACCACCAGCATGCCAGGTAACATCGTTGATGTACTGGTGGCCGAAGGTGACAAGGTCAAGGCCGGTCAGGCGGTGCTGGTCAGCGAAGCGATGAAGATGGAAAGTGAAATCCAGGCTGCCATCGACGGCACCGTCAAGGCCGTGCATGTGGTCAAGGGCGACCGCGTCAACCCCGGCGAAATCCTGATCGAGATCGAGGCCTGAGCCAAAGCGGGGAGCATGAGCTCCCCGCCAACCCGAACCAGAGACTACAGCCATGCCCTACAAAAAGCTGAAAGCGGCTGACGACGCCATCTCGGACATCATCGATGGCTATATGCACTTCCATGAGGTGGTCTACCCCGATCAGCAGGAGCTGTTCCACAAGCTGGCCTTCGAGCAGACGCCCAAGGCCATGTTCATTACCTGCGCCGACTCCCGGGTAGTACCGGAACTCATCACCCAGAGCTCACCGGGCGACCTGTTCGTCACCCGTAACGTGGGTAACGTGGTGCCACCCTACGGGCAGATGCTCGGTGGCGTCTCCACGGCGATCGAGTATGCGGTGGTGGCGCTGGGGGTCAAACATATCATCATCTGCGGTCACTCCGACTGCGGTGCAATGCGAGCAGTACTGGACCCAGTCCAGCTGAAGGGCATGCCCACGGTAAAAGCCTGGCTGCAGCACTCGGAAGTAGCCAAGATAGTGGTGCAGGAAAACTGCGGCCACGACCACGGCGATACCCTGGGGGTACTGACCGAGGAGAACGTGGTCGCCCAGCTCGGTCACCTGGCCACCCACCCTTCGGTAGCATCGCGCCTGGCACGGGGTGAAATGTTCATCCATGGCTGGGTGTATGACATCGAGACCAGTCAGATCCGCGCCTACGACACCGAAAAGGGTGAATTCCGCCGCATTGGTGATGGCCCGCTGCCAATGGCCACCCCCAAGCCGCGTTATTGACTGCCTGTCGTTATCAGGTGGCCCGGCCCACGCTTTGCGTTATAATTGCGCGTTTCCGGCCACTGGCCTGCAATTTCCCTGAGCCACGCCCTTTGCGTGGCTCTTTATTTTCAGTAATGAGGCACGAACAATGACCGCACTGGTTGGCGTGATCATGGGCTCCAAATCCGACTGGTCCACCATGAGTCACACGGTTGACATGCTGGAACAGCTGGGTATTCCCCACGAGGTGAAGGTGGTCTCCGCCCACCGCACCCCGGATCTGCTGTTCGAGTATGCCGCCGCTGCCGCCGATCGGGGCATCGAGGTGATCATTGCCGGGGCCGGTGGCGCCGCGCACCTGCCGGGCATGTGTGCAGCCAAGACCCACCTGCCGGTGCTGGGCGTGCCGGTACAATCCTCCATGCTGTCGGGGGTCGACTCGCTGCTGTCGATCGTGCAGATGCCCGCCGGTGTACCGGTAGCCACCCTGGCCATCGGCAAGGCCGGGGCGGTCAATGCGGCCCTGCTGGCCGCCAGTATCCTGGGCGGCAGACACCCGCAGTTTCATCAGGCGCTGAAGGACTTCCGCGCCAGCCAGACCGATACTGTGCTGGACAATCCGGATCCACGTCAGGCGTAAGGGAGCAATCATGAAAATCGGCATTATTGGTGGTGGTCAACTGGGACGCATGCTGGCTCTGGCCGGTACCCCGCTGGGACAGCAGTTCGCCTTTCTGGATCCGGCGGACGACGCCTGCGCCGCCGCGCTGGGCGAGCACCTGTGTGCCGATTACGATGACCGCGAACAGCTCCGGCAACTGGCCGACAGTGCCGACGTGGTGACCTTCGAGTTCGAGAGCGTCCCGGCGGAAACCGTCGCCTTCCTCGAACAGTTCGTGCCCGTCTACCCCAACGCCGAATCCCTGCGCATCGCCCGGGACCGCTGGTTCGAGAAATCCATGTTCCTCGAGCTGGGCATCCCCACCCCGGAGTTTGCCAACGTGCTGTCCCAGGCCGAACTGGACGCCGCCGTCCAGCAGATCGGCCTGCCCGCCGTGCTCAAGACCCGCACCCTGGGCTATGACGGCAAGGGCCAGAAGGTCCTGCGCCAGCCCGAAGACGCGCTGGATGCCTTTGCTGAACTGGGCAGCGTGCCCTGCATCCTCGAGGGCTTCGTGCCCTTTACCGGTGAGGTCTCGCTGATCGCGGTGCGCGGTCGCGACGGCGACACCCGCTGCTATCCGCTGGTGCACAACACCCACGACGACGGCATCCTGCGCCTGTCGATTGCCGGTACCGAGCATCCGCTGCAGGCCCAGGCGGAGAACTACGCCGGTCGGGTGCTGGACAAGCTGAACTATGTCGGCGTGCTGGCCTTCGAGTTCTTCGAGGTCGACGGCGGGCTCAAGGCCAACGAGATCGCTCCGCGGGTACACAACTCCGGGCACTGGACCATCGAAGGCGCCGAGTGCAGCCAGTTCGAAAACCACCTGCGGGCCATTGCCGGCCTGCCGCTGGGCTCGACCGCCAAGGTGGGCGAAAGCGCGATGGTCAACTTCATCGGCGAAGTGCCGGCGATCAGCAAGCTGGCCGCCATTGCCGACTGCCACCCGCACCATTACGGCAAGGCCTTCAAGCCCGGGCGCAAGGTCGGGCACGCCACCCTGCGCTGTACCGACAGCGCCACCCTGCAGACCCGTATCGCCGAGGTCAAGGCACTGATTGACTAGATCGGCGAGCAACGCCGACCTGTTCAGGAGAAGCTCATGCTACGCCCGCTCCTTGTCCTGATCCTGAGCTGCTGGCTGGTACAACCGCTGGCGGCGGCCCCGCAGACCGTGGACTGGCTCGACCTGCTGCCCGAGGAAGATTACCAGGCCATGCTGGACATGCCGGAGATCGGCCATGACTGGGGCGAAGAAGCCCCCGGCGACTTCACCAGCAATCTGCGCAACGACGACCGCGATCTGCCCGAGGTGATGTATTCCACCCGGGTGGTCGAAGCCATGGACGGTCAGCAGGTGCAGATCGGTGGCTATCCGGTACCGCTGGAAACCGACGAGCAGGGCCGCTATATCAGCTTCTTTCTGGTGCCCTGGCCGGGCGCCTGCATCCATGTGCCGCCACCGCCACCCAATCAGATCATTCTGGTGGATTACCCCGCCGGTTTCGCCATTGATGATATCTACCAGCCGCTGTGGCTGAACGGCCTGCTGCAGGTGGATCAGACCAGCAACGAACTGGCCGACGCCAGCTACCGGATGCGCGCCGAACAGGTCGAACCCTACCGCGGCGAATGATGGCATAACCCAATCGCCCACACGGGTGAGCGCTCTGGAATGGTCATTACGCTAAGCTCAGAGCCTGTTTTCAGGTGCATGCAAGGGAGGCATGATGGGGTTATATATCGGGCTTGGTCTGGTTCTGCTGGCAGTGTTTGGCAGCTATCGGTGGCTGCTGACACGCAACACAGCCCCCCTCCCCAGGGCGGGCATGCAGGCGGAAATCTACCCGGCCGGGGATGGCTGGATCATCCGCCGAGCGGCACAGAACCCGCTGGCCAGCGTGGTGGTCATGCACGGCTTTCTGGAAAACCCTCTGTACTTCAACCGTTACTACCAGGACCCGCGCATCGAGCTGATCATGATCAGCAGCACCGGCTATCAACTGCCCATCGCCTCCGATCAATATCCGCCCGTCCCCTGGGTCTGCGCCAGCCAGCAGCCGACGGGCACCATAGCGGCGGATGCCCAGCTGATCAATCTGGCACTTGAGCATCTGGTCTCCAGCAACAACCTGCGGGTGCACGGACATTCCCGGGGCGGCGCCGTTACCCTGGAGGCCGCCCGCCAGCGCCCCGACCTGTTCAACAGCGCCGAGGTCATCCTGGAAGCCCCGGTACTGCCCCAGGGCCGACCCTGGCGCCCGCAGCCGGGCATTGTCCGTTGGCTGCTGCCGCTGGTTCATCTACTATGGCAACGCAAGCCGGAGGCGGCGCTGGCCAGCCCCCTGTGGGGCCCGATGGGCAGCCACAAGCGTGAACTGATCCTG
>JAAYHO010000202.1 GCA_012735335.1 Gammaproteobacteria bacterium | reverse complement strand
CCGTCCGGTTCATGTGAAAAGTTCGCAGGGCGAACTACTGTTTAATATGCGAACATTCTGCGGTGAGCTCTGCTGCCCGTCAAGTGTAGCTGTCGGTTCTACGCTGAAAGTCGAATGCCGGTAAGGGAGCTGGTTATAGAGTGTCGGACGCTTCAGGGATAGCGCCCGGTGAGGCGATTTTCCACCAGCTCCGCGAGGATGGTATTGGTCAGGCGCATGATGGCGTTGGGGTTTTCGCCCTTGCGCCGGGAGATGAGTACCGGGGCGCTGATGTTGTCGTCTGCCAGCTTCATGTACTCCACATCTTCCCGCTGCAGGCGGCGTACCTGTTCCGGCACCAGGGTAAAGCCCATGTCCGAGGCGACCAGTGACAGGGCGGTCTGCAGGTCGTTGACCTGCTGGATGACGTTGACCTTGAGGCCGCGGCGGCGGAACAGGCCCAGGGTCAGATCGGCAAAGTTGGGGCCGGCGCTGGCGGGGAAGGCGATCATGTTGACCTCGGACAGTTCCTTCATGCTCGGTGGCCGGATGGTGAGTGGGTGGGAGGCGGGGAGGGCGGCGATCAGTGGTTCGTCGAACAGCTTTTCCTGCTCCACGTCCGGGTCTTCGATGCTTATACGACCAAAGCCTATATCTATCTTGCCGGCCTTGAGTGCTTCTACCTGTTCCCGGGTCTTGAGTTCGTGCAGCACTATCTCCAGGTTCTTGTTCTGCCGCAGGCGGCGCACCATCAGTGGCAGCTGGCCGTAGAACACCGAGGGCACGAAGCCGATGGAGAAGATGGTCTTGCGGTGCGAGGCGATGCGCCGGGTATCGGCGACGGTGGCCTCTACCTTGTCCAGTATCTGCTGGGCGTGGGTGAGGAAGTAGGTGCCGCCGGAGGTCAGCTCCAATCCTCGGGCCTTGCGGATGAACAGCTCGACGCCAATCTCTTCTTCCAGCTGTTTTATCGCTCTGGTCAGCGGTGGCTGGGCGATAAACAGCTTTTCCGCTGCACGGGTAAAGTTGCGCTGTTCCGCGACTGCGACGAAGTAACGCAGGTGTCTGAGCTCCATCCATACCTCCAGGGTATCGCTGGCTACTTAATCAATATTGGTCCATGTAACGGAAACTTCATATCTTTCGAATCACAGTTTCATCATCTGCGATTCGGAGAACACATGTCCGCCACTATCAAGTCCATTGAAGCCGTCCTGGTCGATATCCCGACCATCCGGCCGCACAAGCTTTCGATGACCACTATGGGCGTGCAGACTATGGTAATCGTGCGGATCAAGGATTCTGACGGTCTCGAAGGTCTGGGCGAAGCCACTACCATCGGTGGTCTGGCCTACGGTCTGGCCAGCCCTGAAAGTGTCAAAGTTACCATTGACGCCTACTTCGCGCCACAGCTGCTGAATCAGCCTGCGGGCGAGATCAATACCCTGCGGGTAATGCTGGATCGCACCAGCCCGGGCAACAACCTGGCCAAGTCGGCGGTCGAGACTGCGCTGCTGGACCTGCTGGGCAAGCGTCTGAACCGTCCTCTGTATGAGCTGCTGGGCGGTGCTGTACACAAGCACCTGCCGGTGCTCTGGACCCTGGCCAGCGGTGATACCCAGAAGGATATCGATGAGGCCAAGACCCTGATCGCGGCCAAGCGCCACTGTGATTTCAAACTGAAGATCGGTGCCCGTCCGGTAATGGACGATGTGCGCCACGTTGCTGCCATCAAGGAAGCCGTGGGTGATCAGGCCAGTGTGCGGGTGGATGTGAACCAGGCTTGGGATGCGGCGACTGCTGCCAAGGGTATGGCCGAGCTGCAGGCTGCGGGTATCGATCTGGTTGAGCAGCCCACCCCGAAGAACGAGCTGGCCGCGCTGGCGCGTCTGTCCTCGCGCTTCCATATTCCGATTCTGGCCGATGAGGCCGTGGCTGATGCAGCGGATATGTTCACCCTGGCGGCCGCAGGCTTCTCTGGTGCTGTGGCCATGAAGATTGCCAAGGCCGGTGGCCCGCTGCGGGCGCTGGAGCAGGCTGCAGTGGCCCAGGCGGCCGGTATCGGTCTGTACGGCGGCACCATGCTGGAGGGCACCATCGGTACTGCGGCGTCCCTGCATGCCTGGGCGACGCTGGGCAACCTGCAGTGGGGTACCGAGATGTTCGGTCCGCTGCTGATGAAGGATGACATCGTGGTCACGCCGTTGAACTACAACAACAACGGTGTTGATCTGCCCACCGGTCCGGGCCTGGGTGTCGAAATTGACGAAGACAAGCTGGCCGAATACCGCCGCAAGTAAAGGAGACGTATCCATGCTGTTCAAGGTTGAGATGAAGGTGAATATCCCGCACGACATAGACGCGGATTTCATCAACGAGATCAAGGCGCGGGAGAAGGCCTACGCCCAGGATCTGCAACGTCAGGGCAAGTGGCGTCACCTGTGGCGGGTGGCAGGCAGCTACGCCAACGTGAGCATTTTTGATGTGGCCGATAACGCTGAGCTGCAGGACGTGATCAGCAATCTGCCGCTGTTCCCCTACATGGATATCACGGTTGCGCCGCTGTGCCGCCATCCGTCTTCGATCCATGAGGACGACCGCTGAGAATTACGCTGTAGATGTAGAAACGGGCGCCGGTAGGCATTCGGCGCCAATGACAACATTGCCAATAACGGAAGTGATCCGGCAATAAAAATAAAGAAATGAGGAGTACCAGAAATGACAATCAAGACTACCCATACCGCTGAAGTAAAGGAACTGCTGGAAAAAGTAGCTGGTTTCCACACCCAGGGTGGCAGTGAGCGGGCGAAGAAGATCGTTCATCGCTTCATGAGTGATGTGTTCCAGTTGATTGAAGATTTTGATGTTACTCCGGAGGAGTTCTGGAGCGCCGTGTACTACGTCGGCGACCTGGGTCGCGCCAATGAGCCTGCGCTGCTGGCGCCGGGTCTGGGCATGGACAAGTATCTGGACATCCGCATGGACGCCCAGGACGAGGCTGACGGTCTGGCTGGCGGTACTCCGCGCACCATCGAAGGCCCGCTGTTCGTTGCCGGTGCACCGCTGAGCGAGGCATTTGCGCGCATGGATGACGGTAAGGT
>JAAYHO010000201.1 GCA_012735335.1 Gammaproteobacteria bacterium | reverse complement strand
TGCTCAGCCTGATTCCCAGCGCCAAGGTCAGCATGATCGGCCTGGTGCGCAACGAAGAAACCTTGCAGGCCGACACCTACATGGAGAAGCTGGTCGGCGAGTTGAGCCAGCGCCGGGCGCTGATCATCGATCCCATGCTGGCCACTGGTGGCTCCCTGGTTGCCACCATCGATATGCTCAAGCGCGCCGGTGCCCACGAAATCCGTGCACTGGTACTGGTCGCTGCGCCGGAAGGTATCAAACGGGTAAACGAGCTGCATCCGGACGTGGAAATCTATACCGCTTCGGTCGATGAGCGCCTTAACGAGCAGGGCTATATCATCCCCGGTCTGGGCGATGCCGGTGACAAGATCTTCGGCACCCGGCAGAAGGACGTGCATTGATGCAGCAGGACATGAGCACCACCGGCTGGCATACGCTGCTGGCCGGTTCACAGATGCTGTTTGTAGCCTTTGGCGCCCTGGTGTTGATGCCGCTGATCACCGGCATGAACCCGAGCGTGGCGCTGTTCACGGCAGGACTCGGCACGCTGATATTCCAGTTTGTTACCCAACGCCAGATTCCGATCTTTCTTGCCTCCAGCTTTGCGTTCATCGCACCGGTTCTCTACAGCAACCAGACCTGGGGGCTCGAAGCCACGCTGGGCGGACTGGTAGCTGCCGGGATGGTCTACATGCTGCTGAGCCTGCTGGTTCATATCCGCGGGCCCGACTTTATCCATCGTTTGCTGCCTCCCGTGGTGGTCGGCCCGGTAATCATGGTCATCGGCCTGGGTCTGGCAGGTACCGCGGTAAACATGGCCTCGGGCAAATCCGGCGATGGCGCGCTGCAACTGGTCGACCCGTCTTCGGCGCTGATCATCTCGCTCAGCGCACTGATTACAACCTTGTTGGTGGCCGTGTACGCCAAGGGCATCTTCCGTCTGCTGCCGATCATGGCCGGCGTACTGGTCGGTTACGGCCTGGCCTGGGCGCTCGGCGAGGTGGACTTCACTAACGTCAATCAGGCGGGCTGGGTGGCAACACCGGGATTCGTCTTCCCTGAATTCCATCTGGCGGCGATCCTGTTCATGATCCCGGTATCCCTGGCGCCGGTAATCGAGCATATCGGCGATGTCATGGCGATCAGCTCGGTGACCGGCAAAGACTATATGCGCAAACCCGGCCTGCAACGCACCCTGCTCGGTGATGGCCTGGCCACATCGGCGGCAGCCTGCATCGGTGGCCCTCCAAATACCACCTATTCCGAGGTCACCGGCGCGGTGATGCTGACCCGCAACTTCAATCCGATGGTCATGATCTGCGCTGCATTCTTTGCTATCGGCCTGGCCTTTATCGAGAAGTTCGGCGCCATCCTGCTGGGTATCCCGGTACCGGTAATGGGCGGCATTCTCTGTCTGCTGTTCGGCTCCATCGCGGTGGTCGGCATCAACACCCTGATCCGTCATCAGGTCGACCTGACCGAGGCACGCAACCTGTGCATCGTTTCCGTCACCCTGGTATTCGGTATCGGTGGCATGACGGTCGGCAGTCAGGAGCTGACCCTGCAAGGGGTCAGTCTGTGCAGCGTGGTCGCCATCCTGCTGAATCTGGTCCTGCCCGCCAGCAAGCCAGCGACCAGCAGCAGCGCCGCCTGAGTATCAGCGCCGCCAGCAGCGGGGATCGTCTGGCGTGCGCTGATTGACCTGATTCAGGGTATAGGCAGCACATGCATCTCCGGCCATGATCCCGCCGGGTACGGCGGTGGCGGTCAGGGTGAAGCTCTGCTCGGCCAGGCTCGGCACTATCAGGTACACCGCCGCACCACTCAGTGGGCTCTGGCCCGCCAGGGCACTGGCGCCAAGGTAGCTGCCATGCCGGGCGTAATGACGCTCCAGCAGTTGCGCGGTTTCCAGCAGCACCGCTGTCACCTCGGTGCGCCGGGCCTGGCGCACATGTTCCTGATAGGACGGCAGGGCAATCGCCGCGAGAATACCGATCAGCACCACCACCAGCAGCATTTCGATCAGGGTGAACCCGGCCTGCGCCCTCATTGCAGTTGCCGCCACAGGATGCGATTGAATTGACAGTGGGCCTGCCCGGCCAGCGCCGCCACCGCCGTCGAGCCCTGTACCAGATAGACCTCGGCGTCACAGCCGGGCGGCTGCTCCTCCGCATCCACACTCAGCACACTGATAGCCCCCGGCAGACCTATCCCCAGGGCCAGCCCGGCGGCGGGTGTATCGCTGCCATCCACCCGGCCATCGGCATTACTATCCAGCCCTGCCAGCGCAGGCATGCCGCCATTGCCCAGCGCCAGCGACATCAGCCAGCCCCCGGCCCGGGTCACGCAGGGATCGGCAGCCTCGCTGTGCAGATAACCGCTGGTAAACAGCACCCGGGAATGCTGGATGACCGCAGCCTGGGTCACCCGTTCGCCGCCCATGCCCGAGTCATCGGTCAGGGTGACATACCAGCCGTAGTGGCTGCCCCAGTCCACTGCTGACGAGCTGACTGTACGCAGGGCCTGGCCGCTGATCGGATCGCTGCCGGTACTCAGTTGCTGCTCCTGCAGCCACACCGGTGTCAGCCCGCCCGGCGGGGGCGTGGGAGTATCCAGCACGGCGTAGAAGGCCTGGGGCCGGTGATCCTGCAGGTCGGTCGCCTCCAGCCATTTGCCGGTACCGAACAACAGCAGATCCGCATCACCGGTCATGCCGGTATGCAGGATGGGCGGCGCGGTGATCGGCTGGCCTTCAGCGGCGCTGAACAACGGAGCGCCGCCATGGGCGACCTGCCACAGGCGCGGGTCGGCGTTACTCAGATCGAACTTCCATAGCCGGCCATGCAGATCCCCGGCAAAGGCTGCCTGCAACTCGCCAGTAGCGCTGAACTGCAATACCGGCACCGACAGGCCGTTACTGCCGCCCCCTGCTCTGGCCGGCACCTCCAGCTGGTTCAGCAGCGCGCCGGTGTGTAGATCGAAGATCAACAGCGCCGCCTGTCCCAACGGGCTGCCGTAGCCATTGCCGGTGATCAGCAGCGAATGGCCATGCGCACTGACAACGGCAGGCTGGCCATAGATATGTCCAAGCGCGGGCAGCTGCCCCGGGTCGGCTTCCCATAACACGCCCCGGGCCGCTACGCCCTGGCGCTCATCGAACAGTCGCAGGGCCTGCAGCCCTCTGCCTCCCGCACCCAGACCACCCGCCGCTACGCTACTCCAGTCACCACCCAGCCGTACGTCAGCCACGCTGAAACGGCCATCGACCCCGGCCCGGTGCTGGGTGTCACCGCCATAATCAGTCCGCGCCCGCACCCCGAGCCCGGACTGGGCCGCCGCAGGCAGATAGGAATACAGGTGCGAGCCGTCGGCAGCAAACAGCCGCAGAAAGCCATCGTTGGCCCCCAGCAGCAGCGCTTCGGGCATCTGCTCGCGGCGCAGTTGCAGGTAAGCGGCGTAGTCCGCCGACGGATGAGCGGCCAGCGGATGGTGGTCGGCACCGGTGAGCAAGGGTGCGGAATGGATGATATCGCCAAGCAGGTGCTGACGGCTGCGCAGTTCGGCATCGCTGACTCCCCTGGCCCAGTCCAGCAGGCGCTGGCCGATACCCTGACCGCTCAATCCGGCCAGTCGGGCTTCGCTTTCCAGCAGTTGCTGCTGGGCGCTGGACAGCGCCGTCAGTGCGTTGTGATCCAGAGCGACGGCGCCAGCCGGGGCGCCGTCCTCGGCCCAGCGCCAGGTCTGGAATTCTCCACCGGGGCTGCCCGGGCGAAAGCTGTCATCGGTACTCCACAGCAGCGTGGTTGGCTGCCCTGAGGCGTCAAGCTGATAGGCGCGCAAGCTGCCACTCCAGTCCACCGGGTCATAGTGTGTCTGGTAATGCCGACTGCCGCTGCGCAGCTGAGCGCCGTCCACCACCGCGCCACCCCCCGAGCCTGCCGCCGAGCCCATATCACGCAGCGCCGCCTGCAAGGCAGCCTGCAGCTGCGCAGCATCACTGGCAGAGAAATAACGACCATTGCCAGCGGCAGCCACCTCGACCAGCCGTGGATCATCCAGCATGAAGCCCAGGGTGTAGGTACGCAGGTTCTGCAACGGAAACTGCGGATCGTCCCAGCTCTTCCCGGCCAGATCGGTGCCGCCCCGGCGCAGGTCGGTCTGGTAGGCAAAGCGGGCAATATCATCCAGATAGAAGGTGCTGCCTGCGGTGCTCGGTGCCGCTCCGGGGGTTTCATCGGCACCGTCACCATCCCAGTCCGGCAGATTGAAGCTGCCCGCCAGCCAGGGGTTGTTGCCGTCCGGCTCGTCGCCGAGGTTATCCGGGAACTCGCTGTCGTAGGTGGGCAGACCGTCGGTGACGATCAAGCCGATATTCTTCTGGCAGCGGTATTGCAGCGGGCTGCTGAACACCTCCCGCGCCGCTTCGATCTCGGTCTGCGGGTAGAAGGCGCGCATGCCGCGCAGGTAGCGGGTCACCTCGTACCAGGATTCGGCCAGCGGCGTTCCGGTACTGCCAACAGTGCTGGGGTCCAACCCATCCAGTGCCTGGTTCAGCGCATTGAAGCGGGCCACGCCCTCGGCACTGTCCGCCGCAATGCTGCCCGCCTCCACCCGCAGCAAACCACCCGGGCCGTGGTCGCCGGCCGTGGCCTCGCGAAAGGTGAACAGCCCGAAGCGCAGGTGGCGGTTGTCGGCAATCACATTCTTGGTGGCCTGCCGGGCCACTTCCAGCCGGGTCTGCCCGTCCAGGCTGTTGAGCACCATGCTGGAGGAGTTATCGAACAACACCAGCACATTCGCTGGCACCGGTGAGGCAGACAGCAGCGGGCCGCTGAACGGAGTAAAGGCCTGGGTGGGCAATACCACAGCAGCCCCCAGCAGCAGGCCTGCCAGACAGGTGCTCACCCGGCGCTGTTCAGATGCGGGTAAAGGCATAGACTCCCTCCAGAAGGGTATGGTTGGCGTCCCGCTGACTGATGATCGACACCCGGTACAGGGTGCTTACCGGCCCTGCACTCAGATTGACCGACAGGCTGCTGTCGCCCAGTTGTACCAGCCGGTACCAGACCTGACTTTCGGTACCGACGATGGCTGCCGGCACTCTGCTCCACTCCGGGCCGGGGGTGCTGGCAACACTGACCGGCAGGGCAGCTGGCACATCGCAGCTCTCGGTGCAGGGCACGTCCGGCAGCGCCAGCGCATTGGCCCGGATCTGCTGTTCGACATAGCGCAACCCGGTTTCCGCCGCCTGAAAACGCTCATGCATGCGGCTGATGTTATGCGCCATATGTTCCTGGACAATGGCGCTGGACATGCTGCCCAGCGCCGCCAGGGTTACCAGCAGCAACAGCACCAGACTGATGACCAGTGCGCTGCCACGCTGTGAGCTGGCCGCCGGTCGGATCCCCGAAGCAGTCATGCCGGTCCTCCTCAGTCCAGCCGGTTGCGCAGGGCGGCAACCAGCGTGTAGGTCTGCGGGCGCACCAGTCCCGTGGCCGGGTCCGCCGGGGCATCCGTCAGCGCCAGGCGCACCCGTACACTGCGCACCCGTGGCCCATCCAGCGGATCAAGATTGCTGTGGTAATGCCCGGCAACGCTGCGCTCCCCGTCAGCACTGGCCAGACCGAACTGCACGGCAAACTGCGCCACGCCTTCAATCAGCGTTTCGAAGTTGCCGGTGCCGTTGATCCGCGCCTGCAGGCGGTCGCCGGACTGGCGATACTCCATCTGGCGGATGGGGATCAGCACATCTCCGGGACTGACCTCCAGCGCATCACTGCCGCTGGCAATCCGCAGCTCATGCAGACAGTCACTGGCCAGCAACCAGCGGGCGTCGTAGTCGGCAGCGCTGCGTGGTCCGGCACTGGCAAGGGGATCATGGGCAGTAACCGCACTGAGCAGGGTCAGCACCCCACCGCCATAGGCAATCGGCTCGGTAAACTCGGCTGGCAAGCGGCTGCGGGTATCGGCGGGCAGGCGCTGCAGATCCAGACAGCCAAACAGTCCGGCCTGGCGCAGATCCCGGCTGATGCGGGTCAGCACGAAGCGGGCATTCTCCTGCAGCGTGGCCATCTGCTGCTGCAGGACAAAACTGCGCTTGCTGCCGAGAAACAGCTGGGTTACCCCGAGCACCAGAATCAGCCCCAGGGCCATGGCGATCAGCAGCTCGATCAGACTGAAGCCACGCTGGGCGGCAGTGGCAGCGCGACTCATCAGGGTTCTCCGCCGATCAGCGCGGAGGCAATCAGGGTACTGGTACCGCCCGCGGCGACGGTACGCTCCTCCGACCAGCTGATGCTGACCCTGGCCTGCTGGCCATGGATGGAGACCTCAGCCTCACCGCCGGGCAGAACACAGCTGACCGCCTGGCTGAAGTCCGCCAGATCAGTGGCAAGGATGGAAGAGCCGGTGGAGGTTGGACGGCAACCGGCTGGCACCGAGATGGCATAACCGGCCAGCTCGGACGGGTTGGCGCGCATGCGATCCAGCAGATCGTAGGCGATGAAGCTGGCCTGGGTCTGGTCAGCGGCGCTGGCGCTGTAGCGCAGGGCATTGGTCTGCAGCAGCACCGCGCCAAGTACCCCGAGCGCCAGCACCAGCAGCGCAATCAACACCTCGATCAGGCTGATACCGGCCTGGCGCGAGAGCTTGTGGTTTCCGCCCATGGCAATCCCCTTGGCAATCAATATGCTCCAGGGATGACCGGCTCCTGGGGTGACGGAAAAACCTAGTCGCCGTCCGCCCGGGCCTCATCACTCAAACGGGTGAGGATGGCGTTTCTGTGAAACCCATCCTGGTCGTTTTGCCAACCCGGCCACTATGGATTGACCAGGCGCTCCGTGCTCACTGCACCGCTACCAGCCCCGGCCAGGCTCTCTGCCAGTTGGCCAACGATACGTTGCCGGGCTTCACGGCTGCCCCAGGCGCTGTGCGGGGTCACCACCAGATTCGGCAGTTGCGCCTCCAGCAGCGGATTGCCCGCCACCGGCGGCTCGGTGGTCAGCACATCAAAACCGGCGCCGCCCAGGTGTCCGCTACGCAGGCTGTCGACCACCGCCTGTTCATCCACCAGACCGCCACGCCCGGCGTTGATCAGCAGACTGCCCGGCTTCATCGCCGCCAGCTGTTCGGCGCCGATCAGGTTGCGCGTGGCCTCGGTCAGTGGGCAGTGCAGGCTCAGTACATCCACCTGCGGCAGCAATTGCTCCAGCGTCGGTCGCTGCGGGTGTTCCCGGCCCGGCAGCGAGCCGACCAGGATGCGCATGCCGAAGGCGCTGGCCAGCCGGGCCACTTCCTGGCCCAGCTCACCATAGCCGAGGATGCCCAGGGTGCGCCCGGACAGCTCGCCGATCGGGTAATCCAGCAGGCAGAACTGGTCGCTGCGCTGCCAGGCTCCCTCGTTCACCGCCCGGCGATAGGATTCGAAGCGGGTGATCAGCACCAGCATCAACATCAGGGTGTGCTGCGCCACCGAGGGCGTGCCGTAGGCCTGACAGTTGTACACATCGATACCCCGGCGACGGGCAGCCTGCAGGTCGACGTTGTTGGTGCCGGTCGCGGCAATCAGGATCAGCCGCAGGCTCGGGCAGGCCTGCATGATCGGCTCATCGATCACTACCTTGTTGGTAATGATCACCTGATGATCGCCGATATGCGCCAGCCGCTGCTCCGGCGCGGTGGCCGGGTACAGGGTCAGATGGCTGGCCTGGTCATGCAGCACCTGCAGGTCCAGATCGCCCCGATCCAGCGAGGCGTGGTCAAGAAATACCGCAGATAGTCTGTTCATTACGCAACCTGTGTCGCTGGTAGGGAAGAGTGCTGCTCAGGCGCTGACCGGCTCGCTGCGCGCCCAGTCGGCCAGCACGTCCACCCACTGCGGGTTGTCGTTCAGGCAGGGAATCAGCACCAGTTCCTCGCCACCAGCGTTGATGAACTGCTCGCGGCCACGGTCACCGATTTCTTCCAGGGTCTCGATGCAGTCGGCGGTGAACGCCGGGCAGGCCACCAGCAGACGTTTCACGCCCCGGGCCGCCAGCGCGTCCAGCTGCGCCTCGGTGTAGGGCTCGATCCACTTGTCCCGCCCCAGCCGGGACTGGAAGGACATGCTCCACTGGTCATCGGCCAGCCCCAGCCGTGCAGCGACCTCGCGGCTGACCGAGCGGCACTGGGCACGGTAGCAGGTGGAGTGGGCGGCGGAGGGACGTTCGCAACAGTCGGCAACGCTCAGGCAGTGGTTACCGGTCGGATCAACCTTGCGCAGATGCCGTTCGGGCAGGCCGTGATAGCTGAACAACACATGATCGAAGCCATCGACCAGGTGCGAACGGGTGTTCTCGGCCAGCACCTCAAGGTAGTCGGGGCGGTCATGGAACGCCGGCAACACGCTCAGGCGTACCTGCAGGCCATGCTCGGCGATCACCCGCTGTGCCTCGCGCACGGCGGTGGTAATGGTGCTGTCGGCGAACTGCGGGTACTGATGCAGCAGCAGGATTTCCTCCACACCCTGTTGCACCAGCGCCAGAATGCCCTGCTCGATGGAGGGCTCGCCGTAACGCATGGCCAGCTCCACCGGCATGTCCAGACGGCTGCGCAGCTCATCACGCACCCGACGGCTGATGACCACCAGCGGCGAACCTTCATCCCACCAGATGGAGGCATAGGCTGCGGCGGATTCCCGGGGGCGGCGCATCAGGATCAGGCTGACCAGCAGGCGACGTGGCAACCAGGGCAGATCCACCACGCAGGGGTCCATCAGGAACTGGTTGAGGTAGCGGCGTACATCGGCAACCTCGGTGCTGGCAGGCGACCCCAGATTGACCAGCAGGACTCCACGTTCAGACATCAGGCTTTCTCCCGTCGCAGCGTTGTCTTGACCCTGGCACGACTGCCAGAGCGGCAATTGTACCCTGCCGCACCGGCTTTGACTGCCTCACTCCGCGATAGAGAACGGCTATTATCGGATCTTGCAGGCTGGACAGGATTCAGTGATCCTGTGGACGGGCGCGACTGCCGCGCAGCCGATCACCAGAAGGATGCCGCATCCATGCAAGACAACAAACCGGGGGTTGCCGTCATCGGCGGCGGACTGGCGGGGCTGAGCGCCGCCACCACCCTGAACGAAGCCGGTACCGCTGTTACCCTGTTCGACTGCGAGC
>JAAYHO010000200.1 GCA_012735335.1 Gammaproteobacteria bacterium | reverse complement strand
CCCCGGTACTGGGCCGAGTGTTTCGGGCCAGCGCCCTTCCTGCCGATGAGTCGCGAGGAAATGGACCTGCTGGGCTGGGACTGCTGCGATGTGATCATCGTCACCGGCGACTCCTATGTGGACCACCCGTCCTTCGGCATGGCGATCATCGGCCGGGTGCTGGAAGCCCAGGGCTTTCGCGTCGGCATCATCAGCCAGCCGGACTGGCAGAGCAAGGACGACTTCATGCAGCTGGGCAAGCCGAACCTGTTTTTCGGGGTCGCTGCCGGCAACATGGACTCGATGATCAACCGCTATACCGCCGACCGCAAGATCCGCTCCGATGACGCCTATACCGCTGGCGGCAAGGCCGGCAAGCGGCCCGACCGGGCCAGCGTGCCCTATGCCCAGCGCTGCCGTGAGGCGTACAAGGATGTACCGGTGATCCTCGGCGGCATTGAAGCCTCGCTGCGCCGCATTGCCCATTACGACTACTGGCAGGACAAGGTACGCCCGTCGCTGCTGATCAATACCAAGGCCGATCTGCTGCTGTACGGCAATGCCGAACGGGCAATCATCGAGGTGGCCCATCGGCTGGCCAATGGCGAGCCGGTCAGCCAACTGACCGATATCCGCGGCACCGCCTTTATCCGCCGGGATGCCCCTGAGGGCTGGTTCGAGATGGACTCCACCCGGGTCGATCGTCCCGGCCGGGTGGACCGCATCATCAACCCCTACGTCAATACCCAGGATGCCGCCGCCTGCGCGGTGGAGCAGGGCAAGGCGGAAGAGGGGGCCGATGCGGCGGATAATAGCGTGCAGGTGCTGGAGCTGCTGCCCAACCCGCGCATCGAGCGTGACCGCACGGTGATCCGCCTGCCGTCCTACGAGAAGGTGCGCAACGATCCGGTGCTCTACGCCCACGCCAACCGCGTGCTGCACCTGGAGACCAACCCCGGCAACGCCCGGGCGCTGGTGCAGCGCCATGGCGAGCGGGATATCTGGTTCAACCCGCCGCCAGTGCCGCTGAACACCGAGGAAATGGACTACGTATTCGGCCTGCCCTATGCCCGGGTGCCGCATCCGGTCTATGGCGATGCGAAGATTCCGGCCTATGACATGATCCGTTTCTCGGTGAATATCATGCGCGGCTGCTTCGGCGGCTGTACCTTCTGCTCGATCACCGAACATGAGGGGCGCATCATCCAGAGCCGCTCGCATGAGTCGATCCTCAGCGAGATCGAGGCGATGCGTGAGGTGCCGGGCTTTACCGGTACCGTGTCCGACCTCGGCGGGCCGACTGCCAACATGTACCGGCTGGCCTGCAAGAGCCCGGAAATCGAGGCCTCCTGTCGCAAGCCGTCCTGTGTGTGGCCGGGCATCTGCGAGAACCTGAATACCGATCACAGCTCATTGATCGGCCTGTACCGCAAGGCCCGCGAGGTGCCCGGGGTCAAGCGCGTACTGATTGCCTCGGGGCTGCGCTATGACCTGGCGGTGCGTTCACCGGAATATGTCCGCGAACTGGTCAGCCACCACGTTGGCGGCTATCTGAAGATCGCCCCGGAGCATACCGAGGAGGGGCCGCTGTCGAAGATGATGAAGCCGGGCATAGGCAACTATGACAGTTTCAAGAAGATGTTCGACAAGTTCAGCAAGGAAGCGGGCAAGGAGCAGTATCTGATTCCCTACTTCATCGCCGCCCACCCGGGTACCACTGATGAGGACATGATGAATCTGGCGCTGTGGCTCAAGCGCAATGGCTTCCGCGCCGATCAGGTGCAGGCCTTCTACCCGTCGCCGATGGCCACGGCTACGGCCATGTACCACTCGGGCAAGAACCCGCTGCGCAAGGTGGACTACAAGAGCGAGTCGGTGGGCACGGTCAAGGGCGAGCGCCAGCGCCGTCTGCACAAGGCCTTCCTGCGCTATCACGATGCGAAGAACTGGCCCATGTTGCGCGAAGCGCTGACCGAGATGGGCCGCGCCGATCTGATCGGTAACAGCAAGCAGCACCTGATCCCGACCTGGCAACCGGCGGTGGAGGGAGCTGGACGCGGCAAGGCAGGCAGCCCGACCGGTAACCGCAAGGGTGGTCGGCTGCTGACCCAGCACACCGGCCTGCCGCCCAGGGATAATGGGGCCGGCAAGGGCAAGCGCCGCAGCAACCGTCCCGGCCATTCCGCTGGCTGAAGCCGGCTATGGCGGCCATTGATAAAGTTCAATGGTCGCCGCCGCCGGGCTGCGGCACCATGGCACCGTTCCAGACGAAATTTCCACAGGAGGGATTGCCATGTCGATCAGTCGAGTGATGCAGAACATGCTGGCCAGTTACGCTGCGGCCAGCAGTGGTGCGGATGTCATCGAGCTTGCGTTTGATCAGGGGTGAAGCCGGCGCTCAGTGGCTGCTGCCCGCCGTCACCCGGTGTTCCATCCAGTAATCCAGCAAGGTCTTGAGCTGGGCCAGATCGACGGGTTTGGCCATGTGCCCGTTCATCCCCGCCAGCCGCGCCCGCTCCCGGTGTTCCGGCAGTATGTGTGCGGTCAGGGCGATGATGGGTACCGGCAGCATGGCGTGCTGCTGCTCCCACTGGCGGATGCTCTCGGTGGCGGTAAAGCCATCCACTCCCTGCATCTCGCAATCCATCAACACCAGATCGTAGCTACCCTGCTGCACGGCGCGGATCGCCTTCTCGCCATCCTCCACCGCATCGCAACGCACCTTGAGCTTGGACAGCATGCCTTGGATAACCCGGCTGGAAATGGCGTTGTCCTCGGCTACCAGCACCTGAAAGTCCGACTCGGCCCGCTCCGCTAGCGGTTCTTCCGGCGGTGCAGTGAGACGGCTGCGTTCGCTGTGCTGCAGCCATTCATCGATCAGTGTGGTACGCAGGGTATAGCCGGACACCGGCTTGTTCAGCACCCGGCGGATCCCCGCATTGCGCGCCACTATGCGGCTGGGCAGCTGGTTGATGCCGGTGAGCATGATGATCAGTAATTCATCGCTGATCAGCGGGTCGTCCTTGATCTTGCTGGCCAGCTCCAGGCCGCTCATGCCGGGCATGGACTGGTCAACCAGCAGGATATCGAAGGGACTGTTCAGGTTGGCCTGGGCGCGCAGCATGGCCAGTGCCTCGCGTCCGCTGGAGGCAGTGCGGGGTGCCATCTGCCAGGCGCTGGCCTGCTGTTGCAGGACCTTGCGACAGGTGGCGTTGTCGTCCACGATCAGAATATTGCGATCCACCAGACAGTGCCCCTGTACATCAACCTCCGCAGGGCTGTCGACAAAGTCAGCGGGCATCATCATCCATACGCTGTTGCCCTGCTCGGTGGACTCCTTGATGCCGATCTGGCCGCGCATCATGCGCACCAACTGCTGGGAGATATACAGCGACAGTCGGCCCTGGCGTTCCAGCATATCGACCAGATGCCCGGTGGGCGCGGCGATTTCCAGCAGACTGCTGCGCGACTCTTCGCTCATCGGGTGGCCGCTGTCCTGGATGGCCAGGCGCAGCAGCTGTGGGCCGTCGGCCTGTTTTTCCAGCGCGGCAACCAGCAGTATCTCGCCCTCATCGGTATTGATATTGGCGTTGTTCAGCAGGCTCATGATGATCTGCCGCAGGCGCGCAGGGTCGCCCTCCATCATCCGTGGTACATCCGGGTGGATGAAGCTGATCAGCTCGATGGGCTGGTGATTCAGCCGGTTGCGGCAATTGCTCAGGCAGTCATCGATCAGTGAATGCAGATCGAAGCGTGACTGCTCCAGCACCAGCTGTCCGGACTCCAGCCGTGACAGATCGAGAATGTCATTGATCAGATTGAGCAGGTCATTGCCCGAACCATGAATGGTCTGCACATAGTCCCGCTGCTTGGCCGAGAGGGCGGTGTCCAGCAGCAGTTCGGACATGCCCAGCACACCGTTCATCGGGGTGCGGATCTCATGGCTGATGCGCGCCAGAAAACGCGCCCTGGCACGCCGCTGGTCGCCCATGCTGGTCTGCGCATGCAGTTGCTGCAGTTGCTGCAGGCTGGTGCTCTGCTGGCGTCGAAACAGGCTCCAGGAGTAGCCCAGCAGGGCACCCCACAGCAGCAGGTCGCTGAGGTGCTGGGTCAGGCCGTGGGGCGGCAGGCCGAGCAGATATTCCAGCAGCCAGCTGGCCAGCAACAGCAGACTGGCCAGCCCGAACAGCAGGTCGGTCGGTTCCCGGCGCAGCAGGGTAACAGCGAGCAGCGTCAGCATCAGCAATGGCAGCAGGACGCGGATGGCGGTCAGCAGCAGCTGCACCGCTGCGGGCTGGGCGATGCTGATGCCGATCAGCAGGCTGCCGGCCAGCAGAATGCCGGTGCGCTCGCGGCGACCGCCGGAGGTACCGGGCAGGGGCTGCGCGCCATGCAGCGCGGCGGCCAGTGTGACGAACCCGGCCAGTGCGAACAGGCTGCCGGTCTGCCCGTGCAGGAAGGCCCAGTTGTGCAACGCCCAGCCGACGCTGCTGAGGCCGTTGAGGCCGAACAGCAGGGCGCTGGTACCCAGCAGCAGGTGCAGCGGGTCACGGCGCACCGCGCCGAGCAGCAGGGCAGTCAGCGCCGCCGCCAGCATCAGGCCCACCAGCATGCCCTGCAGGGCCTGGTGGCGGATATGGATACGGGTGATCTCGTTCAGCGGCACCAGACTCAGGTGGCTGCTGATCGGATAGTCGTTCTGCAGCCGTACCAGCAGTTGCTTGCCCTGCACCTCGGTGACGTTGATGGGAAAGGCAAAGCCGCCGTGGGGCAGGGGGATACTGGAGCGGGGGTCGGCCATGCCCGCCGAATGGCTCACCCGCAGCAGGTCGTCATGCAGCAGGTAGACGTTGATCCGGGCGATGCTGGGATTGTGCAGCTCCAGCAGGTAGGTGGTGGCGTGCTCCAGCGGGACATTGACCCAGATTGCCGAGCCGGCTCCGGGCAGCTTCAGGGCACCCTCGGCGCTGGGGACGAACAGGTTGGCGTAGCGGTTGGAGAGAATGTCGTTCAGGGTCAGCTGACCGCTGGTATCGACAAAGGAAAGGTAGCCGCCAGGCGCTGCCGTGCTGCTGGCCCAGCCAGTGCTGACCAGCAGGCACAGGCCCACCAGGCTGCCGAGCAACCATGCAAGAGTGCGCTTCACGTTATCTTTGTCCTGTCCCTGGCCAATCCATGGGCTTATTCTGCGGAGGGGTTATGCCGAGTGCAAGGCTGGCCGGATGACATATGCCAATCCTCCGACAGCCAGCGCGCCGAGCCGATCAGTGGTCGGCGCGCCGGAGACGGTCAGGACTCCCGCTGAATGGCGCGGTAACCGATATCCGAGCGGTAGAAGCAGCCATCCCAGTTGATTGCCCCGGCCAGGGCATAGGCTCCCTGCTGGGCAGCCTGCACGCTGTCACCCAGCGCAGTGGCACACAACACCCGGCCACCCTGGGTCACCACCTGGCCATCGCGCAGGGTGGTGCCGGCGTGGAAGACCTTGCCGTCCGGGCTGACCGCCTGATCCAGCCCCTGAATGACATCACCCTTGCGGTAGTCGCCCGGGTAGCCTCCGGCAGCCAGGACCACGCCAAGGCTCGGGCGCGGGTCCCACTGGGCCTGGGCCTGATCCAGCTGGCCAGCCAGTGCGGCTTCGATCAGCTCGACCAGACTGCTCTGCAGGCGCAGCAGGATCGGTTGGGTTTCCGGGTCACCGAAACGGCAGTTGAACTCGATCACCTTCGGTGCGCCGCTCTTGTCGATCATCAGACCGGCGTAGAGGAAGCCGGTATAGACGTTGCCCTCGGCGGCCATGCCACGCACGGTCGGCCAGATCACCTCGTCCATCACCCGCTGGTGGATCTCATCGGTGACCACCGGAGCCGGGGAGTAGGCGCCCATGCCGCCGGTGTTGGGACCGGTATCGGCATCGCCGACGCGCTTGTGGTCCTGACTGGTGGCCATGGCCAGCACGTTCTCGCCATCGACCATGACAATGAAGCTGGCTTCCTCGCCGTCGAGGAAATCCTCGATCACTACCCGCGAGCCAGCGTCACCGAAGGCGTTGCCGGACAGCATGTCACGTACGGCGTCTTCTGCCTCGGCCAGGGTCATGGCGACAATCACGCCCTTGCCAGCGGCCAGACCGTCGGCCTTGACCACGATGGGCGCACCCTTTTCGCGCAGGTAGGCCAGCGCCGGCTCCAGCTCGGTGAAATTGGCGTAACCGGCGGTGGGAATCTGGTGACGGGCCAGAAAGTCCTTGGTAAAGGCCTTGGAGCCTTCCAGCTGGGCCGCACCGGCGGTGGGGCCGTAGCACTGGAGGCCACGCTCGCGGAACAGATCGACCACACCGGCCACCAGCGGCGCTTCCGGGCCGACGATGGTCAGCGCCGCATTGGCGGCGGCGAAGTCGGCCAGCTTGTCCAGCTCCAGCACGTCGATGGCGACGTTCTCGCACTTGGCCTCTATGGCGGTACCGGCGTTGCCGGGGGCAACAAAGACCTTCTCGACGCGCTCGTCCTGCGCCACTTTCCACGCCAGTGCATGCTCGCGCCCACCACTGCCGATAATCAATACGTTCATTCTGTCTTCCTCTGCTTATTCCGTCATTGCGAACCCTGCAAGGGTGAAGCAATCCATGGGCCGTGCAGTCTACCCGATCGATTGCCGCGTCGCTGCGCTCCTCGCAATGACGAGTTTGTAGTTGGCCTCAGCGCGACCGTACCCACTGTACTCAGTGGCGGAAATGCCGCATCCCGGTAAACACCATCGCGATATCTGCTTCGTCTGCCGCAGCGATGACTTCATCATCACGGATCGAGCCGCCCGGCTGGATCACCGCGCGGATGCCTGCCGCCGCCGCGTTGTCGATGCCGTCACGGAACGGGAAGAAGGCATCCGAGGCCATGACTGCGCCCTGTACCTGCAGACCGGCGTGTTCAGCCTTGATCGCGGCGATGCGGGCGGAGTTGACCCGGCTCATCTGTCCGGCACCAACGCCGATGGTCTGGCGGTTCTGGGCGTAGACGATGGCGTTGGACTTGACGAACTTGGCCACTTTCCAGGCGAAGATCAGGTCGTGGATTTCCTGCGCGGTCGGTGCCCGTTTGGTCACTACCTTGAGGTCGGCCTCGGTGATCATGCCGGTGTCACGGCTCTGTACCAGCAGACCGCCGTTGACCCGCTTGTAGTCCAGGTCCTGAACCCGCTCGGCGTTCCACTGGCCGCATTCGAGCAGGCGCACGTTGGCCTTGGCCGCAACGATCTCACGGGCTTCGGCGCTGACACTGGGGGCGATGATCACTTCGACGAACTGGCGCTCGACGATGGCCGAGGCGGTAGCTGCGTCCAGCTCGCGGTTGAAGGCGATGATGCCGCCAAAGGCCGACTCGCTGTCGGTGGCAAAGGCCAGATCATAGGCCTTGCGGATGCCGCCTTCGCTTTCCGGTACCACGGCCACGCCGCAGGGGTTGGCGTGCTTGACGATGACACAGGCGGGCTTGGTGAAGCTCTTCACGCACTCCAGCGCCGCATCGGTGTCGGCGACGTTGTTGTAGGACAGTTCCTTGCCCTGCAGCTGGATGGCGGTGGCGATGCTGGCTTCGGCGGGCTGGGCTTCACGGTAGAAGGCCGCACTCTGGTGCGGGTTCTCGCCGTAGCGCATGTCCTGGGCCTTGATGAACTGGGTGTTGAAGGTGCGCGGGAAGGCGGCACGGTCTTCGGTGCTCAGGCTGTCGCGGCTCTGGTCGATGGTACCCAGGTAGTTGGCGATCATGCCGTCGTAGGCAGCGGTGTGCTCGAAGGCCTTGAGTGCCAGGTCGAAGCGCTGAGCATAGCTCAGGCCGCCGTCACGCAGGTTGCCCAGTACCTCGGCGTAATCGCTGGCATTGACCACAATGGCGACATCCTTGTGGTTCTTGGCTGCCGAACGCACCATGGTCGGGCCACCGATGTCGATGTTCTCGATGGCATCGGGCAGGGTGCAGCCGGGCTTGGCCACGGTCGCGGCGAAGGGGTAAAGGTTGACCACCACCATGTCGATCGGCTGGATGCCGTGTTCGGCCATGACCGCACCGTCCAGATCGCGTCGGCCGAGGATGCCGCCGTGGATCTTCGGATGCAGGGTCTTCACCCGGCCGTCCATCATTTCCGGGAAGCCGGTGTAGTCGGCTACTTCCACGACATTGATGTTGTTGTCGCGCAGCAGTTTCCAGGTGCCGCCGGTGGAGAGGATCTCCACACCCAGGGCACTGAGTTCACGGGCGAAGTCGACAACGCCGGTCTTGTCCGACACGCTGATCAGCGCGCGACGTACCGGCAGGCGGGTGGTTTGGTCGGTCATTGCAATTCCATCAGGGTTGATAAACAGGGGTCAGAGCAGTCCGTACTGCTTGAGCTTCTTGCGCAGGGTACCGCGGTTCAGGCCCAGCACTTCCGAGGCGCGGGTCTGGTTGCCACGGACGTAGTCCATGACGCTTTCCAGCAGGGGTGCTTCGATTTCTGCCAGCACCATGTTGTACACATCGGTAACATCCTGACCATCAAGGTGCTCGAAGTAGTTTCTCAGAGCCAGCTCGACACTGTCGCGCAGTGTCTGTGGCCCGGTCAGCGCATCAACTGCGACGGACAGATCGGGGTCGGTGGTCTCGGTCACGGGAACGTTTCCGTCTCTCAGGGATGTAGTCATGTCATTCATGCCGCGAGGCCTCCTTGCATCAGGCGGTCAAAGAAAAGCTGGATGGCCTGCCGCTGCTCGTTGCCGCAGTCGATGCGGTTGAAGCTGCGGCGGAACTCCTCGGCGCCGGGCAGGGTCTGCAGTTGCCAGCCCACATGCTTGCGGGCAATACGCACGCCCTGTTCGGGGCCGTAGAACTCCAGCAGGGCAGCCAGATGATCCAGCAGCAGCGCCTGCTGCCAGCTCAGCCCGGGCTCGGGCAGCAGCTCGCCGTGGCGCAGATAATGCTCGATTTCGCGGAAGATCCACGGCCGACTCTGGGCTGTGCGGCCTACCATCACCGCATCGGCACCGGTGTAATCCAGCACCTGCCTGGCCTTCTGCGGGGAGTCTATGTCGCCGTTGGCGAACAGGGGGATGCGGATGGCCTGGCGGATGGCTGCGATGGTGTCATATTCGGCCTCGCCGGTATACAGCTGGCAGCGGGTGCGACCATGTACCGCAAGGGCCTGGATGCCGCTCTGCTCGGCGATGCGGGCAATGCTCACGCCATTGCGCTGGTCATCATCCCAGCCGGTGCGGATCTTCAGAGTGACCGGGATATCCACCGCCCCGACCACTGCCTCAAGGATATCGGCGACCAGCCGTTCATCGCGCAGCAGCGCCGATCCGGCGGCCTTGTTGCAGACCTTCTTGGCCGGGCAGCCCATGTTGATGTCGATGATCTGCGCGCCATTGTCGCGGTTGCGGCGGGCGGCGTCGGCCATCATTTGCGGGTCGCCACCGGCAATCTGTACCGAGCGCGGATCGGGTTCGCCGGTGTGATCCAGGCGCTGACGGGATTTGCGGCTGTTCCACAGGCGGCTGTCACTGGTGACCATTTCCGAGACCACCAGCCCGGCACCCAGCTCCCGGCACATGCGCCGGAACGGTCGATCAGTCACCCCGGCCATGGGGGCCAGTATCGCGCGACTGGTGAGCTGGTAGGGTCCGATGTTGATCACTGCTGGCCTATCCCTGTACTCGGCGGTCAATGGTATATGCCCCGGAACGGCAGGCATGTTCGGGCAGGGTCAGAAAAACGAAGAGGGCAGCTATCATACCTGCTCCGGGTGACCATTCAAAGACTGCCTGGCTGATATTTGATCAGCTGCTCAGGGGCTGAGGAATTCCAGCTGGTAATTGCGCGCCTGTGGGCCCGGGTCAAGCATGCTCAGACCCACGTGAATGGGGGTCTGCGGCGGCATCAGATGGACACCGGCCAGTTCCCCGGAAAGATATTCCTCCGGTCTGAAACGTCGACTGGCCAGACGCCGACCGCTGGCGTCGGTGAACTGCATTTCCAGCACCGGGAACGGCTGCTCGAAATCGGCGCGGTTGTACAGGATCACATCGATGGCCAGCGCGTTGGGAAACTCCGGGTGCGCTCGTACCAGCAGGTTGGCACTGCGGATGCGGCTGATATCCACCCGGGCGGGCAGCTCGCAGCGGGCCAGCAGACACAGGTTTTCCAGCAGCGGGCGGCTGCGCTGGTCGTGGGCCAGGGCATCAAAGTTGTAGTACAGGTACTGGGCGGGCAGGGCCAGCAGCGCCAACAGTGCCAGGCTGCTCCACAGCCAGGATGGCGGGCGACGGCGCTGGTTCTCCAGACCGAGCAGTTCCTCTTCGAGGATCTCCAGTTGCAACGGGGTGACCGAGGGCTCCAGGCGATCCTCGGCATCGGGCCCGATGGGCAGCTCCTCCTGGGTTTGCGGCTCGCCGGGTTCCGGTTCTGCTGGCGCGGCAGGCTGGTGCTCTGGCTCAGGGGCGCTGGCCGCTTCGCCTGGCTCCGGCAGGGCTGCGCTGGTCGGCTCTGCCTCAGCTTCGCCAGGGCTGTCGGCCTCGGTTGGCAGCGGTGCGCCAGTGCCGGGGTTGTCGCGCTGGAAGATGCCCTGGTCGGTATAGCCGTCATCCGCCGTCAACGGCCGGTAGCGTTCGCTGCGCTGGTGGTCGAAGTCCGGGCCGAAGTCCTGGGCAGGGGGAGTGGCAAGAAAGTCCTCATGCAGATCCGCCAGTCCATCCGGCTGGTCAGTGGCTGGCAGCTCATTCAGGCCGCTGGGGTTCACTTCGCTGATGATGGACTCATCCAGCCCCAGTGCGGCCAGATCCGGCTCGTCCAGCTCCTGCGGCAGATCCTCGTCGAAGACCTCGTCCAGGTCATCCGGCAGCAGGCTGGTCTGGGCCGGCGGTGTGGGCGCTGGAGCTGGGGGCGGTGTTGGTT
>JAAYHO010000199.1 GCA_012735335.1 Gammaproteobacteria bacterium | reverse complement strand
GGGCCCCATCGGCCGCCAC
Source organism: Gammaproteobacteria bacterium (assembly GCA_012735335.1). GTDB lineage: Bacteria > Pseudomonadota > Gammaproteobacteria > Pseudomonadales > Pseudomonadaceae > Halopseudomonas. The sequence goes on along the minus strand of JAAYHO010000199.1, from coordinate 5,245 downwards.
CACCAGACGCGCACGCAGCTGCTCGCCGCCGGCCAGTTGCAGCGTCCAGCCATGCTGCTCGGACACCAGCTCGGTCAACTGGCGGCCACCGAGCAGGGTGACGTCGGTCTCGGCCAGGCTGTCCAGCACCGCCTGCTGAACCCGCCAGTTCTCGACAATATGCCCCAGGCGATTCTCACCGAGCTCAGCGGCGTCAAAACTGATCTGTCCGGTACCGGCGCCATCCCAGACACACATATGCCGATAGGCGCAGCGGTATTGCGCGGGGATGCGCTGCCAGGCGTCGAGATTGTTCAGTACGTGCTCCGAAGCAGCGCTCAGGGCACTGACCCTGGGGTCGTAGCCCGAATCGGTGGGGCGCGCGGTCAGCGGCTGGTCCAGCGGCATGGCATCCAGCAGGGCAACCCGCAGGTCGCTGTCAGCCATGGCCCGGGCCAGGGTGGCACCGACCATGCCGGCACCCACCACGATCAGATCGAACTCTTGCGCCATGGCGCCTCCCGTAGGTTGATCAGTCATCCGCGCAGCCCCATGCCCTGGCGTGCCAGCCGGGTTTTCAGCGGCGGCAGCAGGTCCATGCCCAGCAGACCGAGATTGCGCCCGGCCACCAGCAGCGGTTGCTGGTTGCTGAACAGTCGGGTCAGGTAGTGGCTGAAGGCGACGGTGGCCTGCTGGTCACCACGCTGGCCATCCAGATAACCCTGCAATACCCGCAGCGAGCCGGGGTGCTGCTGCTCGCGCTGGGCGCGGATCAGACTGTCGGCCAGGCCCATGGCATCGCGCAGGGACAGATTGAAACCCTGTCCGGCAATCGGATGCAGGCTGTGTGCGGCATTGCCCAGCACCACCAGATGCGAGCGTATCTGCTCCTCGGCCTCGATCAGGTTCAGCGGGTAACTGGCCCGCTCGCCGACCTTGGTCAGCGCACCCATGCGAAAACCGAAGGCGGCTTGCAGGCGCTGCAGAAAGGCCTCATCCGGCAGTCTGGCGACTTCCTCGGCGACATCTACCGCCAGGGTCCAGACCAGCGCACTGCGCTGGCCGGACAGCGGCAACAGCGCCAGCGGGCCGGTATCGGTAAAGCGTTCATAGGCTACGCCACCGTGGCCGTTGGCGCTGGTAATGTTGGCGATCACCGCGACCTGCTGATAGGGGTTGACCTTGCGATGGATACCCAGCTGATCCAGCAGGCCGGAGCGCCCGCCATCGGCGATCACCAGCAGGTCGCAGTCCAGCTGGCGGCTGCCGTCCGGCACCTGCAGATCCAGTTGATATCCCCCCGGCTGGGCCCTGGCATGGGCGACCCGGGCCGGTGCCAGCCATTCAATGGCCTGATGGTCCAGATTGCCCAGCAGTACCTCGCCCAGCCAGGCGTTCTCCACAATGTAGCCCAGCGCCGGAACGCCTTCCTCGCTCGCATGCATACGCGCGGAGCCGGGGTGACCGCGGTCGGAGACGTGAATGTGCTGAATCGGCTCGGCTCGGCGTGCCAGCTCGTCCCAGATGCCGAGGCGCTCGAACAGCCGACGGCTGCCGTGCGACAGGGCGGTGGAGCGATTATCGTAGCTGGGCTGCCAGCCACCCTTGACCGGCGGCTGCGCCTCGATCAGGCGGATGCGCCAGCCCGACTGGCGCGCGCAATCCTGCAGCGCCAGCGCCAGACTGGCGCCGACCATGCCGCCGCCGACGATATTCAGGCTGTAGCTCACGCGGGCTCACCCGCTGCGGCCCGCGCCTCGGCCATCAGCGCTTCGATTTCGTCTGCTTCTCTGGGTACCTTGCCGGTAAGAATCTCGTGCCCTTCGCGGGTGACCAGCACATCGTCCTCGATACGAATGCCGATGCCGCGCCACTTGGCTGGTACATCCTGATTATCCACGGCGATATAGATGCCCGGCTCGACGGTCATGACCATGCCCGGCTCCAGTACCCGCCACTCACCACCGACCCGGTACTCACCGACATCATGCACATCCATGCCCAGCCAGTGGCCGGCCCGGTGCATGTAGAAGGGGCGGTAGGCGCCCGCGGCGATCAGCTCGTCCAGATCACCACGCAGCAGCCCCAGCTCCAGCAGACCTTCGGTAATCACCCGTACGGTGGCGTCGTGGGCCTCGTTCCAGTCCCGTCCCGGGCCGATCACCGCAAAGGCGGCGGCCTGGGCCTCGAGCACTATGTCGTAGATGGCCCGCTGTTCCGGGGAGAAGCGTCCGCTGGCCGGGAAGGTGCGGGTAATGTCGCTGGCGTAGCAGTCCAGCTCGCAACCGGCATCGATCAGGATCAGGTCACCGTCACGGATCTGGCTGGTGTTTTCGGTGTAGTGCAGGATACAGGCGTTGCGCCCGGCGGCAACAATCGAAGCATAGGCTGGGGCGCGGCTGCCGTGGCGCATGAAGGTGTATTGCAGCTCGGCTTCCAGCTGGTATTCGTACATGCCCGGACGGCAGGCCTGCATGGCGCGCACATGCGCCTCGGCGGAGATGTCCGCCGCCGCCTGCATCACCCGGACTTCCGCTGCGCTCTTGTACAGGCGCATGTCATGCAGCAGGTGGTCCAGGGCAACAAATTCCTTGGGCGGCTCGGCACCCAGGCGGGTCTTGCTGCGGATGGTCTGGATCCAGCCGGTCAGCTGCATGTCGAATTCGTGGTTGGCGCCCAGCGCATAGTAGACCCGCTCGCGGCCCTCGATCAGCCCCGGCAGGATGTCGTCGATATCGGCAATCGGGAAGGCGTCATCAGCGCCGTAATCCGCCACCGCACCGGTCTGCCCGGCCCGGTAGCCATCCCAGAGTTCCCGCTCCTCATCCTTCTCCCGGCAGAACAGCACGTACTCGCCGTGCTCGCGCCCGGGGATCAGCGCCATGACCGCCTCCGGTTCAGGGAAGCCGGTCAGGTACTGAAAGTCGCTGTCCTGACGGTAGTTGTATTCGGTATCCCGGCTGCGTACATGAATCGGCGCGGCGGGCAATATGGCGATGCTGCCGGGCTCCATCTGGTTCATCAATGCCTTGCGGCGGCGGGTGTATTCCTGCTTGCTGATGCGCATGGATTCTCCTCAATGCAATGAAGCGGGCGGCTGATCCTGCGGGCGATCAGCGCTCTGGCATTCACTGAACAACATCAACGCCGCCATGCGGGCGTATTCGGTAACTTCCATGAAGTCGACTTCGTTGGCTTCGGACTCTTCCAGATCGGTCTGCACCTGGGCGATGGCGGCAAAATCCGCCAGCACGCTCTCGGCTTCCTCGCTCAGTGGCTGCTCGCGGCTGACCAGCCCGAAGCCACCGAGAAACCCTTCGCACCACTGCCCCAGCGCCTCGGCGCGCTGCTCGATCGCGGTTTCATCATCGGGCAGCAGCAGGGTCAGCTCGAAGCCGCTGCCGGTGAGCTGGGCCAGGGTGGCGTCGTACAGCTGGATCAGCAGTACCCGATCCGCCTCACCGGGAGCGCTGCGCCCGTCGATCACCTCCCGCGCCACATCCAGCCATTGGCCGTGTTCCAGATGCGCACCCGCGCTCAGCCGTCCGACCAGGTGGCCATGCAGCTCGGCCGGGTAACCGGCGGCACCCAGTTGGCGGAACAACTGATCAAAACGATCATAATCAAAGGCGGCGGACATCCGGAGCATCGTCATCTATCTCTGTGGCAGTGTATGGGGCAGTGCAGTGTATTGCAGACGGCGCTCATATCCTACCGACCGGAGGCCGCAGGCAACAAGCGAGCCCGCCAGCGGTGTTTGACCGTCCTGCCCGGCGCCTCTATAGTTGGCCCCACAGCGGGATGACAGAATGGCGCCCATGGAACACCCCGAAATTACTACCCTCATTGCAAAAGTAGACCGGCTGATCGATCTCTGCGATCAGCTGCAACTGCAGAACCAACAGCTTCAGCTCCAGGAACGTAACTGGCGGGAAGAGCGTCTGCAACTGATCGAGAAGAACGATCTGGCCCGCCAGAAGGTCGAAGCCATGATATTGCGTTTGAAATCCCTGGAGCACGATTCATGAGCCAACCCGTTACCGTTACCCTGCATATTCTCGACAAGGAGTACCAGGTCGCCTGTCCGCCGGACGAGCGCTACAACCTGGAAGCCGCCGCCCGCCATCTGGATACGACCATGCGTGACATCCGCAATCGCGGCAAGGTCATTGGCCTGGAGCGTATTGCGGTCATGGCGGCACTGAATATCAGTCATGAAATGCTCAGCGGTAACCGCCAGCAGAACCAACTGGTCAACGAGCAGCAACAGCAGATTGCCGAGCTGGTCAACCGTCTGGATCAAGCGCTGACCCGTCATCAGGAATAACGACAGCAGCTGGGGGTCGGTGGTAATCCGGTGATTATTCTGTATACTCGATCACGTCCCTGGGGTGTTTGCCAGTCGGAGACGTCCCTGAGCCGATACTCCTGTAGAAGGAGGTCACGCGTTGCCGTCAGTGTGCATGTCCGCATGACGGAAAGCCTGCGACGGTACCGTGTCCCCCACCTTGAACTTTCGGGTTCAAGGGCTAACCCGACAGCGGCGTTCCGGGGATCATTTCAATGAAGGGCCAGCGCACCGAACTGCGCCGACAATTGCGCCAGGCAAGGCGCGCCCTGACTCCCCTGCAACAACGCAAAGCCAGCCAGCAACTGTTACGCCAACTGGTGCAGCACCCGCTGTACCGGCGCAGCAAGCATATTGCCTTCTATCTGGCCAATGATGGCGAGATCGACCCCACACTGCTGCTGCGCCATGCGCAGCGTATGGGCAAGCACTGCTATCTACCGGTACTCAGCCGCTGGCCAGCCAACCGCATGCATTTTCAGCGCCTGTTACCCAACCAACGCTGGGTGAGCAATCGCTTCGGTATTGCCGAGCCGGTGCATGATCAGCGCCTGCAGGTCCGACCCTGGCGACTGGATCTGATTCTGTTACCGCTGGTGGGCTTCGACAGACAGGGAAATCGGCTGGGCATGGGCGGCGGATTCTATGACCGTCTGCTGGCCTTTCGTCAGCGCAGGCAGCACTGGCAAGGCCCGCGTCTGCTGGGGCTGGCGCATGATTGCCAGCAGGTCGATCAGTTACCCATCGCCCCCTGGGACATTCCGCTGGATGGTATCGTCAGCGATCAGCAGGTCATTCTGCTGTCTGCGGGGCGCTGCTGACAGGTTCCGTTGAGCGGTCGAAGTAACTCTGGGTATACCCCGTGGTGACTACCCCCAGACTGAATACCAGTACAAGAATCCAGATCAAATCCGGTTT
>JAAYHO010000198.1 GCA_012735335.1 Gammaproteobacteria bacterium | reverse complement strand
GTTTGTAGTAGGGCTGTACCTGTTCAGCTACCGCCTGCTGGTGCGCGGCACTGGGCTGCGGCAGTAGTGTAAACCCCCGCCTGTAAGTAATCATGGAGTGCACGGCCTCCTGGGAGCGTCGGGCACCTCTGGGAACGTCGAGCACCAGCTCGATGAGCGGAGCCCGCCCTTCTCACCGTACTCTCCGTCAGTCCATTGGACGAGCTGGTGCTCGTCCCTCCCAGATTGAGCTTCATCTCGCACAGCGTGCCGGCTGCAAACCCCAATTGCCGGGATGGAACCCGGCACTCCATTGAAGGTATGCTTGCAGGCCTCACAGGAAGGAGATCCGCAGATGCATCCGGCAGACCAGTCGCCCCTGGGAAAATCCAGCGAATACAGCGGGGTCTACACCCCCTCACTGCTTTATCCAATGCCACGTCAACCCATCTGGGAAGGGCTGGGGCTGAAGCCTGAGCAACTGCCGTTCAAGGGTGCTGATGTGTGGAACAGCTATGAGGTTTCCTGGCTGACGCCGTCCGGCAAGCCGGAAGTGGCCGCCGTCGAGTTCATCTTCCCGCTGACCGCCACCGCCCGCATCGTCGAATCCAAATCCTTCAAACTGTATCTGAACTCCCTCAACCAGACGGTTTTCAGCGACCGCTCCGAAGTACTGCGTACCCTGGAGTCCGACCTGAGCGTCGCCGCCCAGACGCCGGTGATGGTGCGTATTCTGGACATGCATCGTCTGCAGCTTCAGGGCATTGCCCGGCTGCCGGGTGAGTGCCTGGATGATCTGGATGTGCGCATCGATACCTACGAGTACAACCCCGAGCTGTTACAGCTGGCCAGCGGTGGTGGGCAGCGGCGGGAAACGCTCAACAGCAATCTGCTCAAATCCAACTGCCCGGTAACCGGTCAGCCGGATTGGGCCAGCATCATGATCAGCTACGCCGGTCCGACGATTGACCGGGCCAGCCTGCTGCGTTACCTGGTGTCCTTCCGGCAGCACGGGGATTTTCATGAGCAGTGTGTGGAGCGCATCTTCCTCGATCTGCAGAAGCTGCTTGGGGTGGATTGTGAGTTGAGTGTGTATGCGCGCTATCTGCGCCGGGGCGGGCTGGATATCAACCCGTGGCGCTCCACCCAGGCGGGGATGCCGGATAACCTGAGGCTGGCCCGGCAGTAGGCGCATACATCACGTCATATTCCCATATTCGACAATGTCTGCACCACATTGCGCAGCGTGGCTGACAGGGTCGGGTAGCGTTCGGAGAGCTCTTCGACCATCAGGTTGACCCCGTCTACCAGGCTGGGGTCGGCCAGGCTTTCTTCGTTGGCTTCCCGCACCAGCAGCCGCGCCTCGATATGATTGGCCAGCTCCTCCAGCGAGCTGCGTTCTTCTGCGCTGAGGCTGATCTCCGGATCGTCCAGTGTCTGCTGCAGGGCTTCAAGTTGGGCTCTGAGTTGTTGTTCCGGCATGGACTGCTCCTGTTTCCGGGGCGTGGTAACTACACTATAGACCCTGAATGGTGCTGTCGGTGCGATGCGGGGAGCTTGTTTACTGCGGTCACATCTTCGACAATCAGCGCTATCGGACCCCGGGTGAGCGGGGCTGCTTTGTCTTATACTGGCGAGCCTTGCAGCATTTGCCATGACTACAACCTGAAAGAGTACTGAATGATGAAATTACCGCATGCCATGACCCGCAGCGCTTTGGCTGGGATGTTCGCGCTGATGGTAATCACCCCGGTGGCCGCAGTCGATGATGATTTCTACGGGGAGGAGCTGCACAACCCCGATCCCTGGGAGCCGGTGAACCGTGCGGTCTTTCGCTTCAATGACACCCTCGACACCTACGCTCTGAAGCCGGTTGCCAAGGGCTACGATCGGGTCATGCCCCAGTTCCTGAATGACGGTGTCACCAACGTATTCAACAACCTCGGCGAGCCGAAGAATCTGATCAACAACGTGCTGCAGGGCAAGATCGAGGATGCCGGTGTTGATCTGGCACGCTTCCTGATGAACACCACCATCGGCGTGGTCGGGGTGTTCGATGTGGCGACCCGCATGGGGCTGCAACGCAACGATGAGGACTTCGGTCAGACGCTCGGCGCCTGGGGCGTGGAAAGCGGGCCCTATGTGATGCTGCCGCTGTTTGGCCCGAGCACCCTGCGTGACGGCAGCGCCTTTGCCGCAGAAGGGCTGGCCGGATACAACTACGGCGCGCAGATGGACCACGTACCCAGCCGCAATACTGCCGCTGCGGTGGATGTGGTGGACACCCGCGCCGGGCTGCTGTCGCAGGAGCGGCTGATCCGTGGTGACAAGTACCGTTTCATCCGCAATGCCTGGTTACAGAATCGTGAATACAAGGTCAGGGATGGTCTGGTAGAAGATGAGTTCTAGGGGCAGGTTGCCTGTCGGGGCGGATGGGAGTAATGTCTGCCCCCTGAAGCGTCGGCAAGCGGTCGGCGCGTCATATTGTCAGCTCGAATCTGACTTCTGATAAACCCCTGTGGCCGCCAAGCTCAGCCTGGCTTGTGGCATTGACGTAGGGAATATATGCAGCGTCCTGGCACCACTTTGCTGGTTATTGATGATGACGATAAGGTTCGTCACAGCATCGCGATTCATCTTGAACAGTGTGGCTTTGAGGTACTGCAGGCCAGTAGCGCCCGGGGTGGGTTGGCACTGGTAGCGGGGCAGCGCCCGGAGCTGGTGTTGTGCGACCTGCAGATCGAGGACGCCAGCCTGAGCGGTATCGATCTGCTCAGCCAGATCGCCGAGCAGGCGCCGACTGTGCCGGTGATCGTCATCTCCGCTGACGGGGTGATGGGCGATGTGGTCGAAGCCCTGCGTCAGGGTGCCAGCAACTATCTGATCCGTCCCCAGGATGATCTGGAAGTGCTGGAGCATGCGGTACGCCGTTCACTGGAGCGGGCCCGCCTGCATAATGAGAACCAGCGCATCCGCGAGCGCCTGGAACAGGCCAATCTGGAGTTGGAGAATCACCTGCGCGAGTTGCGTGACGATCAGGCAGCAGGTCGTCAGGTACAGTTGAACATGCTGCCGCCATCGCCCTGGCTCAGTGGCCCGTTTCACTTCGAACACCGCATTCTCCCCTCGCTGTACCTGTCCGGCGACTTCGTCGATTACTTCCGCATCTCCGATACCCAACTGGGCTTCTACCTTGCCGATGTCTCCGGCCATGGTTCTTCCTCGGCCTTTGTTACCGTGCTGCTGAAATTCATGACCACCCGCCTGCTGTATGAGCAGCGCAAGCTGCAGGGCGAGGGGCCGATTGCCTTCCAGCCCTCCGACGTGCTGGGGCATATCAACCGCAGTCTGATCAGTTGCAACCTGGGCAAGCATGTGACCATGCTCGGCGGCATCATTGATGAAGTCAGCAATACCCTGACCTACAGTATCGGCGGGCACCTGCCGCTGCCGGTGCTGGTGGCTGACGGCAAGGCCGAGTACCTGCAGGGCAAGGGGCTGCCGGTGGGTTTATTCGAAGATGCCGAATATGAAAACCACGACCTGCCGCTGCCGCAGGCGTTTTCCCTGATCCTCTGTTCTGACGGTGTGCTTGATTGCCTTGCAGGTACTACCCTGAGAGAAAAGGAAGAACACTTACCGCTGCTGGTCGAGCAGGCACAGGGCAGTCTGCCGGGCTTCATGCGACTGCTGGGGCTGGAGGAGGCGAAGGTGATGCCGGATGATATCTCAGTGATGCTGTTGAGCAGGAAGCCGGAATGATGAACACAGGTAGGATTCAGTTTGCTGAGTCCGATGGTACCTTTATCCTCAAGTTTCTCGGTGACGTGCGCCTGACCCTGTGCGCCGCGCTGGATGCCTATATCGACAAGGTGTTTGCCACTCCGGAGTTCAGATCCATCGCGATTGATCTGACCGAGACCGACAATATCGACAGTACCTCCCTCGGTCTGCTGGCCAAGATCTCCATTCTTTCCCAGCAGAAAGCGGGCCTGCTGCCAACCCTGGTATCTACCCGGCAGGACATGCTGCGGCTGCTGCAGAGTATGGGCTTCGAGCAGGTGTTCAATATCGTTGCCGAGTCCACGCCGACCGCTGCGGAGCTGCGCGACCTGCCGCCGCAGTTGCTGTCCGAGGAGCTGGTCAAGGCGCGGGTGCTGGAAGCCCACCGCATCCTGATGAGCCTCAACGAGCACAACCGCACCGCCTTTACCGACCTGGTCTGCAGCCTCGAATCAGACAGCTGAGGCGGCCCGCGCCTCCAGCAGTTGCTCCAGCTTGCGCTGATCCACGGCAAACGCCCGGATGCCTTCGGCCAGTTTCTCGGTGGCCATGGCATCCTCGTTATGCGCCCAGCGGAAGCTGGCTTCATCCAGCCTCTGCTGCGAATCTTCACTGGCCTGAGTGAGCTGCGCCGCTGGCGCCAGCGGGCCGGACTCGGCGGCCAGTTGCTGCAGCAGGGCCGGGCTGATGGTCAGCCGATCACAGCCGCACAGCGCCTCGATCTGACCCAGGTTGCGGAAGCTGGCACCCATCACCACGGTGGCGTACATGTGCTGCTTGTAATAGCGGAAGATGCGCGAGACCGACTGCACACCGGGATCATCCGCGCCCTGGAAGTCGCGGCCCTCGTGCTGTTTGTACCAATCGTAGATGCGCCCGACAAAGGGCGAGATCAGAAACACCCCGGCATCGGCACAGGCCTGGGCCTGGGCAAAGGAAAACAGCAGGGTCAGGTTGCATTGGATGCCCTCGCGCTCCAGCTCCGCCGCAGCCTGAATACCCTCCCAGGTAGCGGCGATCTTGATCAGCACCCGATCCCGGGTCACCCCCGCCAGCTCATACAGCTCGATCAGCTTGCGGGCCTTGTCCACGGTGGCCTGACGATCGAAGGACAGGCGTGCATCCACCTCGGTGGACACCCGTCCGGGCACCAGCTTGACGATCTCGCTGCCCACCGCCACGGCAAAATGATCACCGGCATCGCTGATCAACTGATAGCTGCCAGCAGCCTGCTGCAGCGCCTGATCCAGCAGCGCGGCGTATTCCGGCTGTTGCGCCGCCTTGAGCAGCAGGGAAGGGTTGGTGGTGGCGTCTACCGGTTGCAGGGTGCGAATGGCGTCGATGTCGCCGGTATCGGCGACAATCAGCGTGTGTTGGCGAAGGCTGTCCAGTTTGCTTGGCATGATGACCCGAAACAGTTGAGAAAGGAGCCTTCGACCTTACCTCAAGCCTGTTACAGCGAGCAATCC
>JAAYHO010000021.1 GCA_012735335.1 Gammaproteobacteria bacterium | reverse complement strand
TCGAACTGACGCCAGCTCAGGCCGTCGATGGCCTTGCCGGGCTGGGTGGCGGCTTGGACGTCGGTCATGAGCTTCTTGCGTCGTGAACGGGAGACGACCGAGACGATAGCAGCGAGTATGCAAGCTAAGGGGATGAGGTATTGCCCAAAGTAGGCGAAGGTGCGCAGCAGTTGTTCCACAACTATTCCACCCATCTGATCCAGGGTGGCGCCGGATACGTCCATAGGACTATTGGCGATGGGGCTGAGGATCAGCCACGTCACCAGAGCCATAGCCAGGCAAGCCCACCAGGGTAGACGGGCCAGTACCGTAACGAAGTCTTCAAAACCTGAGGTGCGCCTGCGACGAGCCATCCGTTGGTCTCCATGAATGACGGCATCCTGCCACCATACCTTTTTACATCGCAGCCAGCAAAACCGAACGTGCTACCCCACCCCACCGATTGAAGCTCGCGGAATGACGTCAGTTAATCCTCCAGGCACAAAAGAGAGGGCGCAATGCGCCCTCTGGGTAGTCGTTTATGCCGTGGCCGGTTTTGCCACCCCTCTGTCCACCATATCCTTGCCCAATCGGGTCCAGGTCAACAGGAAGCACAGAGCGCTGGCAGCGTACAGGCAGGCCATTATGACCATGGAGGTTTGCAGGCTTTGCGCGTAGACCTGCCCGCAGACGTCCTGCAGGCTCTGATTCAGTTGACCGATCACCGCGGGGTGGCACTGGTTGCGTGTCAGTTCGCCAGCCGCTACGCCGAAATCGGCGACACCTGAGCTGAAGAAAATATCGGAGATCAAGCCAATGAACAACGGGCCGAAGCCGTAGCCAATCAGGTTGACCAGAAGCAGCATCACTGCGGTGGCCATTGCGCGTACGCGCATGCTTACCACGCCCTGGCCGATGGTGTACTGAGCGGCCAGGTAGCCGTACTTCACAAAGCCGCCGATGATCAGGCCGATTGCCGCGTAGAGCAGGTTGTTGGTGGTGAAGGCGAAGATATAAAAGGGAACCGACAGCATCAGACCTATCGCCGGTACCCAGGCGATGGCGCCCGGGTACTTCTTGTACATCCTGGTCGCCAGCCAACCGGTGGCGAAGGTGCCAACGGCGGCGGACAGGGCGACCGGGGTGTTGATCCAGATCGCTGCCTGTCCGGCGGTAATTTCGTAGGTGCGCACCAGGAACAGCGACTGGAATGAGGAGATGCCGTAACCGCAGAACGCGGCAATGGTGGCACCTGCGGTCATCAGCCAGAAAGCGGGCTTGCGCATCAGCTCGTGGATAGCCTCGCCCAGGCTGGCTCGCTCCTTTTTCGCGGTTTCCGGCGGATCGGTGTAGCCCCGCGGCGGCTCTTTGACCGTGAGCTTGAACACGAGGGCGACCAGCAAGCCCGGCAAACCGACGACGAAGAAGGCTGTGCGCCAGTCGAACACGTCGGTAACCCAGCCGCCGACGAGGTTGGCGACCATTGTGCCGAGCGTTACACCCATGGCGTAGAAGCCCAGTGCCTGGGACCGTTCACGCGGGATGAAATAGTCTGCGATCAGGGAGTTGGCCGGCGGCGTACAGCCGGCCTCGCCGATACCCACGCCGACGCGGCACATCAGCAGAATCCAGAACGCGCCGATGGTGATCGAGCCAATGGTAACTTCCGTCGCCAGACCGCACAGCGCTGTCATCAGCGACCACAGGGCCACGCAGACGGTCATGATCCACACGCGATTGGCGACATCGGCAAAGCGCGCCAGCGGTATGCCCACGGCGGTGTAGAGCAAGGCGAAACCGAAGCCGGTGAGAAGCCCGAACTGGGTGTCGGTAATCCCGAGATCCGGTACCAGATCGGGGCCAACAACCGCCAGCAGGGCGCGGTCGACGAAATTCAGGATGTAGATGAATGTCAGCGCGAAGAGCACATAATTGCGGTACGCCTTGGAGCCGTAGCCGACCAAGTGGCCTTGGGCTCCCCCCTCTGTCGCAGTGATGGGTCTCATGGGCAATACGCCTTCCAGGTTTGTTGTTATTAAGACGCCTTACCTTACCGTGTAGCAGCGGATCGGCCATACATGGTTGCACCAAACAGCCTTTTTGAATACCGACCCATAAGTGAACGGCATGGCTTGAGCGGCACGCAGCTGAAACAAACCCGGATGGCCGCCCTGCCCTGCCCTGCCGGTTGGCGTGAGCGAAGCACTCAGCCCATAATGGCGACCTTCCCTGAGGAGCTGCCACTTTTCGAGAGCAGCGGCACCATTACACCAACTTCATATCCAGTGTCATAAAGAACATTAAGGCGGAGAATCAGTATGCGTATTTGTGGTATCGAATTGACCGGTAGCGATGCCGTGGTCTGCCTGCTGAGCAAGGATCAGGAGCTGTTCAATCTGCCGGATAGCCGAATCCGCAAGCTGACTCTGAAGAAAGAGCATACCCGCGACGACCTGCTGGGGTTCCAGAAGGAGCTTGTGCAGTTTCTGGGTGATTACAAGGTACAGCGTGTCGTCATCAAGGAGCGGCTGCAGAAGGGCAAGTTCGCTGGTGGGGCAATCAGCTTCAAGCTGGAAGCAACGATTCAGTTGATCCCCAGCCCGGACATTGAGGTGGTACTGCTGTCATCTACGCAGATAAAAGCCATCCTGGCTGATAACCCGCTGCCCATTGCCTTTGCCGACACCGGCCTCAAGCAGTTTCAGGAGGCGGCGTTTACCACGGCTTATGCGGGACATTTTGCGGGCTGAGGGTGTGCTCACCCGGATCGAGTCACTCCCGCAGGGCTGCGAGATCAGCTTCCGGGATACCTCGGCTGCAAGCCAATCCAGGGACTCGTGGAGCGCTTCGAGAAGGAAGACTGAAAGATGGTTGCGCAAACAGCAATGCAGCCTGGCTGTAGGCTGATACCCAAAAGGCTGCGTAATGTCGACTGAGGACGAGCTCGGCAGGGCTGCGCTGGAGTGGGCGCAGCGTAATAAAAAGCCATTTGCCCGCGCAGAGACGGACAAGGGGAAATTCCCACCGGAAGAAGATCCGGTCACCATATTCATGGCTGGCTCTCCGGGGGCAGGCAAAACTGAGGTTGCTGAGTCCTTGGCAGCAGAGCTCGCCCAGCCGGGCAATGGCACAGCCTTACTGATAGATCCCGACAAATACAGAGACCGGTTCTCGGATTATGACGGATCGAACGCCTGGGTATTCCATAGGGCAGTCAGCGTGCTGGTCGAAAAGGTTTTTGATTTCGCGCTGAAACAGAAGCAGAGCTTCATTCTGGATGGAACGCTGAGCAACTACGCCAAGGCGGCAAGCAATATCGAGCGCTGTCTGGGCAGAGGGCGCGAAGTGCTCATTCTGTACGTGTATCAGGACCCGGTGCTAGCCTGGAAGTTCGTGCAAGCACGCGAGGCTACGGAAGGTCGTCGCATCCTGAAGGAACATTTCATAGAGCAATACTTTGCCGCCCGTGAGGCGGTTAACCGTCTGAAAAGCGAGTTCGGCAGCCGCATTACTGTAGACGTAATCGTCAAGAATCTGGACAATAGCCTACAATTCTACAAGGACAATGTAGACCGCATTGATCATCACGTCCCTGAACGCTACACCCGCGAAGACTTGGAGCTTCGCTTACCATAATCTACGGAGTCGAACATGAAACTGTTTGGAGCCAAAGCCCAACTGGCTTCGTCGTCCCCGCTCTCTGACTTTCTACGCAACACCAAGTCGAGAGACAAAAAGCGGGTATACAACAAGGTGATTGCGGCAGCCTCCCAGCGCCAGATCGCCGTGCTTGAAGCTGCCAACAGAAAAATCTAAACATCATCCGTTCTGAAAAGCCCACCATCGCGTGGGCTTTTTTGTGCCTACAATTCACTCCCTCCCCCTCTGCCATCCAGGCGATACCGACCGACACCAGAAGCATTGCCTCCCCGGTATCACAGATGATGAGGTTCAGGGGGTTCGGGAAACGGCCTGTAGCGGCCTACAGAGCGCCATTTTTGCCCTGAATTTGCCCTAAATCGAAATCCACAAACAAGAAAGCCGCTGATAATCCTAAGATAATCAACGGCTTGCAAGTAACTCAATCTGGCGGAGAGCGAGGGATTCGAACCCTCGATACGCTATTAACGTATACACACTTTCCAGGCGTGCTCCTTCAGCCACTCGGACAGCTCTCCGCAATCTCGGGGTACTGGCTTGCCAGTTCCGAGGCGCGCTAATGTACCCAAACCAGAGCGGTTTGGCAAACGCTATTTGAGAACTCGACAGTCATGCGCTTCGTTGTACACTGCCAGACCGGAGCGCTGCCCAACCGGCAGCACAGATAAATGAGGGTTGTGGAATGAGCGAGCTGGTTTCCTACAGTTTTTCCGCGGGTATTGCCCGTATCGGCCTGGATAACGGCAAGGCCAACGCCCTGTCCCCTGCGGTGTTTGAAGCCCTGAATGCGGCGCTGGATCGTGCCGAGCAGGATCGTGCGGTGGTAGTGATCAGTGGCAAACCGGGGATCTTCTCCGGTGGTTATGATCTCAAGGTGATGACTTCCAGCCCGGAGGCCGCAAAGGGGCTGGTTGCCATCGGCTCCACCCTGTCGCGTCGCCTGCTGTCGCACCCCTATCCGGTGGTCGCCGTATGTACCGGCCATGCCATCGCCAAGGGTGCTTTCCTTCTGCTGTCCTCGGATTACCGCATCGGCGTGGAAGGCCCGTTCAAGATCGGTCTGAACGAAGTGGCCATCGGCATGACCATGCACCATGCCGGCATCGAGCTGGCCCGCGCCCGCCTGACCAACAGCGCCTTCAACCGCTCGGTAATCAATGCCGAGATGTTCTCCCCCGAGCAGGCAGTCGAGGCCGGCTTTCTGGATCGGGTGGTCGCGGCTGAAGAGCTGGAAGCCGAGGCCATGGCGATGGCCGAGCAACTGACCAAGCTGAACATGACCGCCCACCGCAACACCAAGCTCAAGACCCGCCGGGCGCTGCTGGAGCTGTTGGACTGGGCTGTACAGGAAGACCAGCAGCACCCGCTCTGAGCCAGCCTGGCCCGCACAGAGGGGATGCAGCTGATCGATTGCGTGGAGATGTGGCCCGCGCCGCAAGCGGACATGGCCGCCCTATAGATTTTTATGGCGGCTATCGCTGATCAGCAGATGCGGATCACCGTCGTGTACCCACTCGCGCCAGATCGCCAGCAGCAGCGCCATCAGCACCGGGCCGACAAACAGACCGACCAGGCCCATGGTGGTCACCCCACCGATCAGGCCGAAGAAGGTCAGCAGAAATGGCAGCTTGATCGGCCCGCCGACCAGTGATGGGCGGATGGTCTTGTCGACAATGAACAGCTCCACCGAGCCCCAGATGAACAGCGCCACACCCGCGAAGGTCTCGCCGCTGCCGACCAGATACAGGGACACCAGGGTAAAGGCCAATGGCGCACCACCCGGGATCAATGCCATGACCCCGGTTACCACACCCAGCGCGACAGGGGATGGTACCCCGGCAATCCAGTAGGCGATGCCCAGCACTATGCCCTCGCCGATGGCGATCAGGCCCATGCCAATCACCGTGGAGGTCACGGTGGCTGGCACCATACGCGAGAAACGCTGCCAGCGGGCCGGCAGTATGCCCTCGCCGACCCGGTCCAGCTGGCGCACCAGATGATGACCATCGCGGTACAGGAAGAACAGGGTGATCAGCATGAACAGCAGCGCCAGCGCCAGCGAGAAGGCCTTGCCGCTCATCGCCATGATCACCCGGGAAATATTGCCCAGGTGCTGCCCGCTGGCCATCTGGATGATTTCGCTGATGGCGTGGGGGTGATTGAGGTATTCATTCCACTGAACTTCCAGTCGTTCACCAACAAACGGCAGCGCAGCAATCCAGACGGGCACCTCGGCACCGTCCCGGTTGGCCTCCACCAGCCAGGCGACCCAGCTCTGGGCCTCCTCCAGGGCAAAGGTCAGGGCCATGGTCAGCGGCACCACAAGCACCAGCAGAATCAGTACAATGGCGATTGCCGAAGCCAGATTGCGACGTCCCCCGCAGAGGCGCAACAGGCGTTGAAACAGCGGCCAACTGGCAAAGGCCACTATCAGCGCCGCCAGTACCGGAACAATAAAGCCATGGAAGAAGTAGATTCCGGCGACGACAACCAGCAGCAGCAGCCAGCGCGCCGCCGAGTAGGATGACATGATGGTTGGGGGTGGGGATGGAGGTGTACTCATTGGCTCCCTTCATTGTCCGTGGATTGACAGGATCCGGACTCGCAATCGACCGCCATGATAGCAGCCCTGTGGACAGCCATGGCTGGAATACCTTTACAGTCTGTTTATATACAAACGCGCCGCTGGCTGCATAAGTCACCCTGATAGCCGCTGTGCGGCCCATACTATTGCCTGCTCTGCGATAATGGCCTGCAGTACTACTCACGGAGAAGCCTATGCTCACTGGACTGCCATCACCCTGCTCTGGATCAGGTCGGACAACGCCGTGAGCATACGCCTGCCTTCGCTGCCGATGAGCGCCTGCCTGCTGGCGATCTTCACCACCATCCTTGCCAGTCATATGCCGACCCCGCTGTATGCGGTCTGGCAACAGGCCTGGGGCTTCTCGTCCACTGCGCTGACCGCGGTATTCTCCATCTATGTACTGGGTGTGGTCTCGACCCTGCTGACCATGGGCTCGCTGTCCGACCAGGTCGGACGACGGCAGATGCTGGTGCCCGGCCTGCTGTTCATCATCTGCGGCTCGGCGGCGTTCATGCTGGCCACCGATATCTATCAGCTCGGTCTGGCCCGGCTGCTGACCGGAATCGGCACCGGGCTGGTTACCGGCGCGGCCACCGCAGCAGTGGTGGAGCTGGAGCCGGAGGGCAACTGGACCCGGGGGGCGACCCTGGCGGCACTGGCCTTTACTCTGGGCGCCAGCGCCGGACCGACCATCACTTCACTGGCCCTGCGCTGGACCAGTTACGCCCATGTGTGGCCGTTCCTGATCGTCATTGCCCTGGGCCTGCTGTGCATGGTGCTGCTGGTACGCGCACCCTGGCCGGAGCATGTCGGTCCGCGCCAGCCGGATTTTCGCATGCGCGCCTGGCGCCCGACCCCGATCCGAGTGCCGCGCCAGCTGCTCGGCACCTTCTTCTTCGCCGCTGCCGCCATCTGCCTGGCCTGGTCCACCGGCAGCCTGT
Organism: Gammaproteobacteria bacterium; assembly: GCA_012735335.1. Classification (GTDB taxonomy): domain Bacteria; phylum Pseudomonadota; class Gammaproteobacteria; order Pseudomonadales; family Pseudomonadaceae; genus Halopseudomonas. Next base: position 503 of record JAAYHO010000021.1, on the reverse strand, counting down.
ATTCCTCGCTGGGGCCGTCCATGGCCCGGGATCTGGCCGGGGTCAGTGATCTGGCGATCGCCGGGCTGTTTGCTGCGGGCTGGCAACTGGTGGCCGGACTCAGTCAGTTTGCCAGCCAGCGCCAGCCATTGAACCGGCTGCTGCTGGCGGGACCGCTGCTGCTGATTTTCGGGCTGGGCGCCATGGCGGGTGCAGTGCTGCTGGGTTCGGTATGGCTGTTCAGCCTGGCCACCATCACCACCGCCATGGGCGCCGGTGGCATCGGCGTGGTGGCCACAGTCACCATCGCCCGCTCTGCGCCACCGGCCGAGCGCGGAGCGATGAACTCGGCGTTCTTCCTCGCCGCCTACATGACCATGGCTACCGTGGTGCTGGGTATCGGCTTTGCCAGCGACCGGCTGGGCATGGTCAACAGCATGCTCGGCTTCACCCTGGTGATCTCGCTGGCCGCCGCCGGTCTGATGCTGATGTACAAGCGGGTCCAGGCCTGAGTCGCTGTCTCC
>JAAYHO010000197.1 GCA_012735335.1 Gammaproteobacteria bacterium | reverse complement strand
GCGGGTCTCGACCGGGTCGAGTATGCGAATGGTGCCGGCCTGCTCTTCCAACTGGGTGAGAAAGCGCGCGCTTTTGCCATTGACCAGCTCAGACAGGCCGTCGACGGTGAGGATATAACCACCGTCGTTGCTGCGATCGGCCCTCCTGACTATCCACTCACAATCGCGGATGACAACACGGGCGCCGGGGGCGTAGAGGGCTTGCATACATCTTTCCTGTGGTTGATGAGAGCCGGGACTTTGCCGGTAGAGCATAACCCATTGGTCCGACGTCCTTTGTCGCACGATACTTTTAGAGTGCTGGCAAGATGATGCGACAGATTGGGACGAAGGGGAACCCGTCGAAGGGCTAATTGCTTGCCATACCGTCTTTCCCGTTTCAGGCTTGCCAGAACAATATCGACAGCCTATTGTGACACTATCGCTGACTCAATAGCAGATTCAGGTATTTCCATGACCACCGACAACACCACCGACCCTGCCGCCAGAAGCTTCACGCTCGAAGAGCTGTGCACGCTGACCGCCCTGACCCGTCGCACGGTTCGTTACTACATCCAGCTTGGGCTGGTGGACCGTCCGCAGGGTGAAACCCGCGCGGCGCGGTATGGCCAATCCCACCTAGAGCAGCTGCTGCTGGTGAAGAAGTGGTCTGCGGAAGGCTTGTCGCTTGACCGCATCCGCGAACTGCTGGAAGCAGCCAGCGAGCCGGCAGTGCCGCACGCGCCACGCCGGCCCGGTTCGGTCGAGGTCTGGTCGCACCTGCTGCTGGATCACGGGGTGGAGCTGAAAGTACACCCGCAAACTGCCGGACTGAGTCCGGAGCAACTTCGCGAACTGCTCAAGCGCTGCACCGCAGCATTGGCCGATATACGACAGGAAAGTTGAAATGAGCATAACCATGAGTACGCCATACCGTGCAATGACCGCCGGCCATAGCCAGCACATGACCCTGCGGGCGATGGACATGTCAGTGCAGCTGCAGGATACCTGCGCCCTGGTACAGCAGACCCAGCGCTGGCAGAACAGCGAGAGGGTGAACATCGAGGCGATCTACAGTTTTCCGTTACCGGCCAAGGCCAGTCTGCTGGACGTCAGCGTGACCCTGAACGATCGGCTAATCGTGGCCAAAGTGGTCGAAGCACGCCAGGCAGAGCGCCGGTATGAGGAGGCCATGGTCGAGGGCGACACCGCCATGCTGCTGGAGCAGGTGGAGTCAGGGCTGTACAACCTCAACCTTGGCAATCTGCTGCCCGGTGACAGCGCCAGTATCAGCATCCGCTATGCCCTGCCCCTGCAATGGGAAGGTCGGCAGCTGCGGCTGGCCCTGCCGACGGCGGTGGCGCCGCGTTATGGCAGTCCTGCTGGCGCCGGCCTGCAACCCCAGCAGATACCCCAGGCGGATATCGGCGTGGAGCATGGCTACCGTCTGAACATGACCGTCAGCGGCAAGCTGGCGCAGTGCGCTATTCAATCGCCGTCCCACAGAATCAGTCTGTCGCCCGGCCAGGATCAAACGCGGGTGGGTTTTGCCGACGGTAGCGCGGCGGCGGATCGTGATCTGGTCATCGTTCTGACCAGTACAGAACAGCCAGCCGCTTCAGCCCAGCTGGCCAGTATCGGGCAGACCCATCTGCTGCATGCCGCCTTCCCGATCCCTGCTGAAGGGCAGTCGCACCCGCTGAACCTGAAAGTGCTGGTGGACTGCTCGGGCTCCATGGGCGGAGATTCAATTGAGCTGGCACGCGGGGCCGCACTGCGGGCACTGCAGCAGTTGAGCCCGGGTGATCAGTACGCGGTGTGTGCCTTTGGCAGCTCCGTGGTGCACGGGCCGGGCAATGAGCAGCAGACACTCATAGTGGGCGAACAGGGTATCGACCTGCGCAGCCTGCGGTTTGCCCGACATCTGGATGCCGATCTGGGTGGCACCGAGATGAGGCCGGCGCTGCGGGCCGTGTTCGGCCTGGAGTCACAGGCTGGCGAGGACTCTTCAGCCGATGTGCTGCTGATCACTGATGGAGAAACCTGGGATCGGGACGAGATAGTGCGCTTGTGCCGCGAAAGCCGGCACCGGGTGTTCGTGATTGGCTGCGGCGCCTGCCCGGCCGAGTCGGTCGTGCGGGAAATTGCCGAAGCGACCGGCGGCGCTGCAGTCTTTGTCGGACCGAATGAAAACGTCAGCGCTGTGGTTGATCGTCATCTTGAGCGCATGCGCCAGCCGCGCATCAGCGCTGCCAGTCTGTCCCTGACCGGACAGCTCTGGCAGGCACCGACGGACCTGTCACGCTGCACCTTCGCCGACAGCACCCTGCATGTATTTGCCCAGCTGGCCTCTCCGGTCAGCGAGCGGCTGCAGCTGCACATTACCTACAGGGATGGACGCTCCCTGACCCTCAGCAGCGAGGTTGCTCCCTGCCCACCGGCACTGGCCGAAGACGCTGTGCGGATGGGCATCGACAACTATATCCGCGAGACCCTGTTCAGTACAGATACCCCAGACAGGAAGGAGCTGACACGTCTGGCGGTTGAGCACCAGATCATCTCACCTTATACCCACTATCTGATGGTCGAGCCTCGCGGGGGTGATGCTGCTACAACCGATCCCGAGCTGCGCCGGGTGCCCGGTATGTTGGCTGCCGGTTGGGGTGGTACAGGGATAGCCCGTACACCGGCTCCAT
>JAAYHO010000196.1 GCA_012735335.1 Gammaproteobacteria bacterium | reverse complement strand
TTCGACAAGGCCAATCGCTCCTCGATCAACTCCTTCCGTGGCCCGGGTATGGAAGAGGGGCTGAAAATCTTCGAAGAGATCAAATCGACCTTCAAGGTGCCGGTGATCACCGACGTGCACGAGCCCTACCAGGCCGCCCCGGTGGCCGAGGTCTGCGATATCATCCAGTTGCCGGCGTTCCTCTCGCGGCAGACCGATCTGGTGGTGGCGATGGCCAGAACCGACGCCGTGATCAATATCAAGAAGGCCCAGTTCCTCGCTCCCCAGGAAATGCGCCATATCCTCAGCAAGTGCGAAGAGGCTGGCAACGACCGGCTGATTCTGTGCGAGCGTGGCTCCAGCTTCGGTTACAACAACCTGGTGGTGGACATGCTCGGCTTCGGCATCATGAAGCAGTTCGAGTATCCGGTGTTCTTCGATGTCACCCACGCCCTGCAGATGCCCGGTGGTCGCAGTGATTCCGCCGGTGGCCGCCGCGCCCAGGTCACCGATCTGGCCAAGGCCGGCATGAGCCAGGGGCTGGCCGGTCTGTTCCTCGAAGCCCACCCGGACCCGGACAATGCCAAGTGCGACGGCCCCTGTGCCCTGCGTCTGGACCGGCTGGAACCCTTCCTCGCCCAGCTCAAGGCGCTGGACGAGCTGGTGAAAAGCTTCCCGCAACTCGATACAGCCTGATTGCCAGGCAGGATTACCCTTCAATTCAAAAATACGTTTCAGATGGAGAAAGCAGCAGTCATGGCGAAGATCATTGAAATCAAGGGTCGTGAAGTACTGGATTCACGCGGTAACCCGACCGTTGAAGCGGACGTGATTCTGGAAGGTGGCATCATCGGCAGTGCCTGTGCCCCCTCCGGCGCCTCCACCGGCTCCCGTGAAGCACTGGAACTGCGTGATGGTGACAAGAGCCGCTACCTGGGCAAGGGCGTACTCAAGGCCGTTGCCAACATCAATGGTCCCATCCGTGAACTGCTGATGGGTCGTGACGCGAAGGACCAGGCTGGTCTGGACCGCGCCATGATCGAACTGGATGCTACCGAGAACAAGGCCAAGCTGGGCGCCAACGCCATCCTCGCCGTGTCCCTGGCTGCGGCCAAGGCCGCTGCCCAGGCCAAGGGCGTACCGCTGTACGCACACATCGCCGACCTGAACGGCACCCCCGGCCAGTACAGCATGCCGGTGCCGATGATGAACATCATCAACGGCGGCGAGCATGCCGACAACAACGTCGATATCCAGGAATTCATGGTGCAGCCGGTCGGCGCCAAGACCTTCGCCGATGCCCTGCGCATGGGTACCGAGATCTTCCATCACCTCAAGGCCGTACTGCAGGGCCGTGGCCTGAGCACCTCCGTGGGTGACGAAGGTGGTTTTGCACCGAACCTGGCCTCCAACGAAGACGCCCTGGCGGCCATCGCCGAAGCCGTGGCCAATGCTGGCTACAAGCTGGGTGAGGACGTGACCCTGGCGCTGGACTGCGCCTCCTCCGAATTCTACAAGGATGGCAAGTACGACCTGGCCGGTGAAGGCAAGGTATTCGATGCCGCCGGTTTTGCCGATTACCTGGCCGGTCTGACCCAGCGCTACCCGATCATCTCCATCGAAGACGGTATGGACGAGTCCGACTGGGCTGGCTGGAAGGTGCTGACCGACAAGATCGGTGAGAAGGTACAACTGGTCGGTGATGACCTGTTCGTGACCAACACCAAAATCCTCAAGCGCGGTATCGACGAGCAGATCGGCAACTCCATCCTGATCAAGTTCAACCAGATCGGCTCGCTGACCGAAACCCTGGAAGCCATCCAGATGGCCA
>JAAYHO010000195.1 GCA_012735335.1 Gammaproteobacteria bacterium | reverse complement strand
GCTCAAGGGCGACAACCACTTCAAACTGCTGATCGGCTGCGGCGAACCCCTGACCCCCGTACAGCGCCAGCAACACGTCAGCAACGTGGTCCAGCTATTCCTCCGTCTGTGGACCTGAGCGGGGGCAGATAGCACAGCGCCATGGAGTGCCGGGTTCCATCCCGGCAATTTGGGGTCACGGCAGCCACGCCATATCGTTGATCAGCACTAAATTCTTGTTATGATCCGTGGTCGATCAGTCCGTAAATATGTCCCATATAAGGGCCGGATTGATGAATCGATACTGACTATAAAAACAAGATAAAAGGGTACGCGATGAAGACTACAAGCATTCTGAGGGTGGCGGTGCGTGGCTGGCCGCTGCCGGTGGCGGGGCTGGCGTTGAGTCTGCTGGCCGGGTGTTTTTCCGGTTCCAGCTCGAGCTCCGGTTCGGGTTCCGGCTCGGGTGACCAGCAATTGCAGGGGGTGTTCCTCGACAGTCCGGTCTCCGGTCTGACCTATGCCATCGACGGCAAGGAACAGCGCACCGATGAGCAGGGCCGCTTCCAGTACAGCGAGGGGCAGAGTCTGAATTTTCTGCTGGGCGGGCTGGAGCTGGGTGCGGCACCGGGCAGTGCCGTGCTGACCCCGGTGGATCTGGTGCCCGATGGTGATCCGGCTGATCCGGCAGTGCTGAATATTGCCCGTCTGCTGCAGACGCTGGATGCGGACGGCAACCTGGTCAACGGTATCCAGATCACCGCCGAGATCGATCAGGCGGTGGCCGATCATCTGGCGGACCATGCCCTGTCCGGGCTGGATTTTGCCGACTCGGTGGCCTTCGAGGCGTTGATGGCCGGGCTGCTGGCAACCCTGAACCAGCAGCAGCTGTTTGCTGAGAATGCCGACAGCCGTCAGCGTGCCCTGCGCAGCCCGCTGCAGGCCTGGCAGCATCTGAATGATTCACTGGCCGAGCACGACGGGGCGACCCTGGAGCATGATCGCCTGCCGGTGCTGTTCATTCACGGTGGCGCCGGTTCGGCCTCCCAGTTCGAGTCCCAGGCCCAGCGCTTCCGCGCCAATGGCTACCCGGCCAGCCACATTGCGGCCTTCGAGTACGACAGCGGTGCGTTGAGTGCCGCATTGACCGAGGAGCCCACCAATCTGACACCGCTGCTGGCACTGTCGCCACGGATCAACGCACTGATCGACCAGATACTGCTGGCGACCGGCGCCGAGCAGATCAACCTGCTCGGACACTCCATGGGTACCGCCGTCAGTCAGGTGTTTCTGGCCAATCCGGCGAACGCGGCCAGGGTGGCGCACTACGTCAATATCGACGGCAGGAGTGCTCCGGCACAGCCCGGCGGGGTGCCCACGCTGGCGCTGTGGGGGCAGTATGTGACCGAAGCGGTGGCCAGTGCCGAGAACGTCTATCCACCGGAGGATGATCCGGTAGGGCATATCGAGGTGGCCACCTCGGCTGATTCCTTTGCCCGCATCTACCGCTTCTTCAATGACCAGGAGCCGCAGACCATCCGTATTCCCGAGGCCGCAGGCGAGCAGGTCTGGCTGGCCGGCCGGGCCAATCTGTTCCCGCAGAACACCGGTGCCTCCGGTACCCGACTGGAGGTCTATGCGGTTGACCCTGCCACCGGCATGCGTCTGAGCGATACGCCGCTGTACGAGCAGGATATCGGCGACAGTGGTGAATGGGGGCCGATCCGCGTGGACAGGGGGGCCAGCGTGGAATATGCGCTGCTGCACGGTGACGGTCAGGATCAGTATTTCTATCGCGAGCCCTATCGGCAGGACAGTCTGCTGGTGCGTCTGAATACCTCACGCCCCGGCGAAGGGGTAGGGCGTCTGCTGCACCGCTCCGCCGGACATACCAACCTGATGATAGGTCGGGACATGGAGCTGTGGGGTGATCAGGGCGAGAATAACGACAGCCTGACCATCAACGGCACCGAGGTGATCAAGGCCAGCAATGCGCCGCTGCTCAAACGCCTGAGCGTGCTGTTCGTGCATGACCGCAACAGTGACCAGACCAGCAACATGACCACTGTGGACCCGGTGTTTGGCGCGCTGCCGTTCATGTCCGGCTGGGATCTGTACGTTCCGGCCTCGGCCGGCGCCGGCAACAGCGTGGAGCTGCGGCTGAAGTCCCGCCGTGGTGGTGCCGATCAGGTGATCAACGTGCCCAACTGGCCGTCTACTCAGGTCCGGTCGGTATCGGTGCAGTTCCGCGATTACAACGACTGAATTAAATGGGGCAGGTCAGCTTTGAAGTTGATCTGGCCCCATTTAAACCCTATGCTCTGCGGCTTTTTGCCGGGGGATATATGTTGGAAACCACACTGACGCAACTGGAACGGCTGATTGATGACTTGCTGCAGCAGAATCGCGCGCAGCAGGAAAGCATTACCCGCCTGGAGGCGGAGTTGAGCCAGCTGCGTGATGACAATGACACCCTGCAACTGACCAATATGGAACAGGAAGAACAGCTGAGTGGCACTCTGCAGCGTTTGCAGGCGATGCTGCAACGCAGCGCTGAAGGGGCTGCTGCTACCGTCTGAGCAGTGTGAAAGCTGCGCAGGCCATCGCGCCGGGGTGGCACTCCTGGCGCAGATGTGCGGCATAGGTGGCTTTCAGCAGATCTGATACGACAAGGCCCGGCAGTGTGAACTGCCGGGCCTTGTCGTTTAACGCTGCGTTGTTCAGGCGCCGTACTTGGCCTTGAACTCGCGGCGACGGCGGTGCAGAACCGGCTCGGTGTAACCGTTCGGCTGCTTGCCGCCTTCGATGATCAGCTCCAGGGAGGCCTGGAAGGCGATATTGTCATCGAAGTTCGGTGCCATCGGGCGGTACAGCGGGTCGTTGGCGTTCTGGCGGTCAACCACCACCGCCATGCGCTTCATGCTCTCGACCACCTGTTCCTCGGTGATGATCCCGTGGCGCAGCCAGTTGGCCAGCAGTTGGCTGGAAATACGCAGGGTGGCACGGTCTTCCATCAGGCCGATATCGTTGATATCCGGCACCTTGGAGCAGCCCACACCCTGATCGATCCAGCGCACCACGTAGCCGAGAATGCCCTGCACGTTGTTGTCGATCTCGTTCTGCCTGTCCTCTGCACTCCAGTTGGTGTCCTTGGCCAGCGGAATGGTCAGGATATCGTCAACCGAGGCAAAGGCCCGCTTGGCCAGCTCCTGCTGGCGCTCGAACACATCTACCTTGTGGTAGTGCAGGGCGTGCAGAGTGGCGGCGGTGGGCGAGGGTACCCAGGCGGTGTTGGCACCGGCCATCGGGTGGTTGATCTTCTGCTCCAGCATGCCGGCCATCAGATCCGGCATGGCCCACATGCCCTTGCCGATCTGCGCGCGACCGGACAGGCCCAGGTTCAGACCATGGTCGACGTTCCAGTCTTCGTAGGCAGCGATCCACTTCTCGGCCTTCATTGCCGCCTTGCGCACCACCGGGCCAGCTTCCATGGAGGTGTGGATCTCGT
>JAAYHO010000194.1 GCA_012735335.1 Gammaproteobacteria bacterium | reverse complement strand
CGGAAATCGTCCATGTGCCGTGGTTTGTTGGCCAGGTCGCAGAAGCCCCAGCGCAGATCGCAGTCGATCTGGAACTGTTCGATACGCTGGCGCACCATCTGCACCGCCTCGATGCCCATCAGCTTGAGCTCGCGCACCCCCTCGGTACCGATGATCTTGCTGAACTGGTCGAGGTCATGGCCGACACCACGGATCAACTGGCCGCCATTGCGCCCGCTGGCACCCCAGCCGATGCGCCGGGCCTCCAGCAGGATCACCGACAGGCCACGCTGAGCCAGTTCGATGGCGGTATTGAGGCCGGTGAAGCCGCCGCCGATCACGCACACATCCGCCTCCAGCTCGCCCTGCAGGACAGGCAGCTGCAACTCGCGGTTACGCGAGGCCAGGTACCAGGAATCGGGGTAGTCGTTGCTGTGAATGGCTTGGCTGGACATGCAGACCCCATCGACGGAATTGGAGTTGGACAGGATAACGGCATTCGGCAGTCGGCAGAAGAGCTGCCGTTACTGCGCCTGGAGTCGACCAATGTCGACGACGACGCCCGGCAGAATCTGGTATTCTTGCCGCCGGCATTCCGCCGCTCCCAACCCCATTAGCTGCCCTGATTTCTGTGGATTACCATGCGTCCAGCCCGTGCCCTGATTGATCTGTCCGCCCTGCGTCATAACTACCGTCTGGCCAAGAGCCTGAGCGGCTGTCGTGCTCTGGCGGTGGTCAAGGCCAATGCCTATGGTCACGGGGCACTGGCGTGTGCTGCGGCGCTGGACAGCGAAGCCGACGGCTTTGCCGTATCCGCCATCGAGGAGGCGCTGCAGCTGCGCGAGGCGGGCCACCGTCAGCCGATCGTGTTGCTGGAAGGCTGGTTCGAGGCCAGTGAACTGGAGCTGATCTGCCGCCACCAGCTGTGGCCGGTGATTCATCACCATGGGCAGCTGCAGGATCTGCTGCAGGCCGATCTGAGCCAGCCACTGCATGTGTGGCTGAAGCTGGACAGCGGCATGCACCGGACCGGCTTCAGTGCCGCCGACTACCCGACGGTGTGGCGGCAGCTGCAGGCCAGCGGCAAGGTCACCAGCCTGACCCGCATGACCCACTTTGCCCGGGCCGATGAGCCGGAAACCGGCCGTACCGAGCAGCAGCTGGAGGCCTTCGAGCAGGCCACCGTGGGTCTGGAGGGCCCCGCCAGCCTGTGCAACTCGGCCGGGGTGCTGGCCTGGCCGCAGGCCCATGGCGACTGGATCCGCCCCGGCATCATGCTCTACGGTGCCAGCCCGTTCGGTTTTCCCCAGCCCCAGGCCAGCCAGTTGCAGCCGGTCATGCAGCTGGACTCGCGGGTCATCGCTGTGCACCAGATCGCCGCCAGTGAGCCGATCGGCTACGGCTCACGCTTCGTCACCGGACGGCCGAGCCGTATCGGTCTGGTTGCCATGGGCTATGCCGACGGCTATCCGCGCCACGCCCGGGACGGTACTCCGGTGCTGGTCGACGGCCAGCGCACCACGCTGGTGGGCCGGGTGTCGATGGATATGCTGACGGTGGATCTGACCGACCTGCCCGGCACCGGGCTGGGCAGCCATGTGCGGCTGTGGGGCAAGGGGCTGGATGCCGGGGAAGTGGCCAGCCATGCGGATACCATTTCCTATCAGCTGTTCTGCAATCTCAACCGGGTACCGCGACACTATCAGGATTGAAGATCACCCCAAGGGGGCAGGTCGGGCGCGTTGAAGATAATGCACAGCCGTGCAACAATATGCTCCACTTCGTCGCGGTGACGCGACCCTGTCCAGTTGCCCTCCCGGAGGATTCCGACCTTGGATGTTGGTGCCCGACTGAAGTCCATCCGTAAGCTCAAGGGTTTATCCCAGCGTGAGCTGGCCAAGCGTGCCGGTGTCACCAACAGCACCATTTCCATGATCGAGAAGAACAGCGTCAGCCCTTCGGTCAGTTCACTGAAGAAGGTGCTGGGCGGCATTCCCATGTCGCTGGTGGAGTTCTTTTCCCCTGAAGCGCCGCAGGATCAACCACCCAAGGTGATCTACCGTGCCGACGAGCTGCTCGATATCGGCAGCAACCAGGTGATCATGCAACTGGTGGGCAAGGATTATCCGCGGCGCAACATATCCTTCCTGCGCGAGGTCTACCCGCCACTGACCGATACCGGCCCGGACATGCTGCACCACGAAGGGGAAGAGGCCGGCATGGTGGTCAGGGGGCGGCTGGAACTGACTGTGGGAGAGGAAATACATATCCTCGACACAGGTGACAGTTACTACTTTGAAAGCAGCCTGCCACACCGTTTCAACAACCCCTTCGAGGAACCCTGCGAGTTGATCAGCGCGACAACTCCGGCCAACTTCTGAGTGCTCAATAGTTGGGCGGATAGTTGCTCAGAATACGCGCCGCGCGCTCATGCATGGCACGGCTGCGATCGATCGGCGAGAGCCGGTCATTGATGACCTCACTGTCACTGCCGCGCCATACCAGACGCCCATCCGCTGCATCCAGCAGATCGATCTGCAGGGTCATGACCTGATAATCCACAGTGCGGGTCTGGCTGTAGCCCGGGCCGCCCCAGTAGGGTCCCCAATAGCCCCAACCGCCGCCGTAATGGGTGGTGACGTTATCCCGGCGGGTTTCCACCACCATCGAGCTGCGCACCTTGAGATCGGCGCTGCCAGTCTCCAGGGCCGGGCGCAGGCCACGCACATCCAGCTGCGCGGCGACCGCCTCCTCAATGCGCCGGGTGGTCAGATCACTGCTCAGACGCGGGTCATTGGCCGGGGCGTAGGTCACCGCCGGTTCGGCCCATTCCCAGGTCTGATACTGGCCGAAATCCCGGTTCAGATCGAAGTCCGCACGGGGTCCCGAGGTCTGGCAGGCGACCAGTACCAGTAACAGCGGCAACAATATCAATGAACGAAACATGGCAACCTCTGCGGGAATTGACGGTCTATCACTTCAGACTGCCGTGACAGATGTTGGTTCTATGGTACTCCGTGGTTACAGCAAGATATATCGGAATCACCTAGGTCGCATGCAGTGAACAATGTTCTGAATGGAGTTGGACCAATGCGTACATTGAACAAGATCGTCATTGCTACCGCTACTATCAGCATGCTCTCTCTGGGCACCCTGAGTGCCCATGCCGCCGACGGCGACATGAGTCGCCAGTTGACCGAAGCCCGTCAGGAGGGCTCGGTCTGGACCGCCTTTGCCCTCAACCGCCACCTCAGCCCCTTCGCCATTGATGTGGATATCGAACACGGCGTTGCCACCCTGACCGGGGAGGTGGAGTCCGATGTCGAGCGTGATCTGGCCGAGCAGGTCGCGCTGGGTGTGGAAGGGGTAACTGAGGTGGATAACCGGCTGCAGGTCAGTGGCGAAGAGGTTCAGCGCCAGGCCGACAGCGAGCGCAGTTTCTCCGCTCGCATCAACGATGCAACCACCACCGCTACAGTGAAGTCCAAACTGTTATGGAACCGCAACACCGAGGGTCTGGACATCAAGGTCTCCACTCGCAACGGCGTCGTTACCCTGGAAGGTCAGGCCCAGAGCGACGCCGCCAGTGAGCTGGCCGAGCGGCTGGCGCGCAATACCGAGGGGGTACGCCAGGTCGACAACCAATTGAAGGTAACCGCTGAAGCGGGCACCGCCGAACGGGCCCGGGAGCAGGTGGATAACGCTGGCAGCGCAATCAGCGATGCATGGATTACCAGCAAGGTGAAATCCAGCTTCCTGTTCAGCAGCAGCCTGGATGGTCTGGATATTTCCGTGGATACCAGGGAAGGCAACGTGACCCTGAGTGGTCAGGTCGCCAGCGAGGCAGAAAAGTCACTGGCCATCGAGACCGCCGAGAACATTCGCGGAGTCCGCGATGTGAACGCCACCGCCCTGCGGGTGGAGGGTGTGGAAAGCTGAAAACGGCGCCCCGGGTGCTGAACTTCCTGAAATGAACCGAGGAGAACGACCATGCTGAGCTGGGCTATTACCTTTCTGATCATTGCCATCATTGCTGCGGTTCTGGGCTTCGGTGGTATCGCAGGCACCGCCACCGGTATCGCCAAGATACTCTTTGTGGTGTTTCTGGTGCTGTTCATCGTGTCCTTTATCATGGGGCGTCGTCCGCGGCTCTGAGCCCGCCCCACGGCAACAGCAAACGCCATACCCGCTGCTGCGGCAGTCGGTGTGGCGTTATTGTTTCTGCTCCGGCGCAGCACTCCGGGCCCCGCTCAGGGTATTGAAGGCGATATGGGTACTGGGGAACACCCCATCCACCTGTCCGGTCAGCCAGTCGGTATCGGACAGCTGATCCATCACCGGGCCTTTCACCTCGGCCAGATGCACGCCGATGGTCTTTTCCTGCAACCCTTCGCTCAGCTCGCTGAGCATGTCCAGCCCGGTACTGTCGATATGGTTGACCGCCGACAGGATCAACAGCAGATCCCGGGTGTCCGGGTAATCGCGCAGAGCCTGCAGTATGGTGCGCTCGATGGCCCGGGTATTGGCAAAGAAGATATTTTCATCGATACGCAGGGCCAGCAGATGCGGTTCGATTTCCACCAGATGGCGCTGGGTATTGCGGAAGTAATGGGTGCCCGGGACCCGCCCGACCACCGCCACATGCGGCCGGCTGCCCCGCCACAGCTGGGTGACAATGGACAGCCCCACCCCCAGTACTATGCCACCCTCGATGCCCAGCACGATCACCCCCACCGCAGTGGCCAGCAGGGTAACCCCTTCGCGCCGGTCATAACGCCAGGTACGGCGCAGCCCGGCAATATCGATCAGTGGCGCCACCGCCACCAGAATCACCACCGCCAGCACCACCAGCGGCAGGGCAGCAAACAGCGGAGCGATACTGAGCAGGATCAGCGCGATGACCGCCGCCGAGATCACCCCGGCCAGCGGCGTATTGGCCCCGGCCTCGATATTCACCCCGGACCGGGAAAAACCACCGCACACGGCAAAGCCACCGGTCAGCGCAGAGCCGACGTTGGCCGCACCCAGCGCCAGCAGCTCCTGATCCGGATCGATGCTCTGGCGCTTGCGCCGGGCCAGTGACTGGGCGATGGACACGCTTTCGACAAAGCTGACCAGACTGATCAATGCCGCAGGCAGCAACAGCATGCCGATGGTGCCCAACCCCGGCGTGCTCCACACCAGCGACGGCAGACCCGCTGGCAGGCTGCCGACCACCGGCAGACCCCGCTGATCCAGATTGCCCAACAGGGTCAGCACCAGCCCCAGCACTACCACCAGAATCGGTGCCAGCCGCGCCAGCAGGGTGGCCAGCGCCGGGGCCAGGCCCAACTGCTGCAGATGGCTGCTCAGCCGAATCCGGGCATAGATCAGCCAAGCCAGCCCCGGCAGACCGATGGCCAGCGCCAGGCTGTTGCCCAGCGTCCAGTCGGCCAACAATTGGCCCGGCGTGGCAGGGAAGCTCGACAGGCCCAAGAGGTGCGGCAACTGGCTGAACAGGATAAGCAGGGAAGCGCCGCTGATGAAGCCGCTGATCACCGGATGGCTGAGAAAGTTGGCCAGAAACCCCATGCGCAGCAGGCCCAGCACGAACAGCAGCACCCCGGACAGCAGCGCCAGCCAGATGGCCAGCTGCAGATACTCGGCACTGCCCAGCGCAGCCATCGGCCCGAGCAGGGCAGCGGTCATCAACGCCGTCACCGCCACCGGACCCACCGACATGCTCATGCTGCTGCCGAACAGTGCATAACCGAGCAGCGGCAGCAGACTGGCGTACAATCCGATCTGCACCGGCAGCCCGGCGAGCATGGCATAGGCCATGCTCTGCGGGATGATCATGATCGCCGTCACCAGCCCGGCCACCAGATCGCCGCTCAACCAGTCCAGTCGGTAATGTCGCAGCCAGGCCAGCCAGCCTTCCCCACCCGGGGGCTGCAGCCGAGGGTTATCGCGCATCAATCTCCATCCATCGCAAAGCCTGTCTCCCGTTATCCGGCGCCTGCCGCCCTGCCACAGTGTAGCGCCGCGCGTCAGGCGCTGCATGTCTGCCCGGCAGGCTGGAGTGGCGCGGCTGGATCAAGGATACTCAGGCAATCCCAACGACAAGAAGGAAACAACTCCATGGCTCAGCAACGTTTCGACCTGACCGGCAAGACCGCCCTGATCACCGGCGCCTCCAGCGGCCTGGGCGCCCACTTCGCCCGCACCCTGGCCAGCGCCGGAGCGCGGGTAGTGGTCACCGCCCGGCGCAGCGAACGTCTCGAAGCACTGGTCAGCGAGCTGCAGGCCAGCGGCGCCGAGGCCCTGGCGATT
>JAAYHO010000193.1 GCA_012735335.1 Gammaproteobacteria bacterium | reverse complement strand
CACCGGCAGCGGCCAGCCACGCACCGCCACCCTCAGAATGCTTGTAGTCTTCATCGCGTACCCTTTTATCTTGTTTTTATAGTCAGTATCGATTTATCAATCCGGCCCTTATATGGGACATATTTACGGACTGATCGACCACGAATCATAACAAGAATTTAATGCTGATCAACGATATGGCGTGTCGAGTTCCACCTCGACACAGCGTGGCTGCCGTAACCCCAAGTTGCCGGGATGGAACCCGGCACTCCATGGCGCTGTGCTATCTGCCCCCGTTCAGGTCCACAGACGGAGGAATAGCTGGACCACGTTGCTGACGTGTTGCTGGCGCTGTACGGGGGTCAGGGGTTCGCCGCAGCCGATCAGCAGTTTGAAGTGGTTGTCGCCCTTGAGCAGGGTGAAGAATTGCCGGGCGGCTTCTTCGGGGTGGGGGATGCTCAGTTCGCCCCGGGCACAGGCCTGGTTGAGCAGGCGCACCATGCCGTCGCAGACACGCTGCGGGCCGACTTCGTAGAACAGGTGGGCGAGTTTTGCATCCTGTCCGGCCATGCTCACCAGCAGTCGGTGCAGGGCCAGCGACTCGGGGCTGTCGAGCAGTTCGCAGAAGGCATTGCCGATGCGCTCCAGGGTCAGATGCAGATCCTGGGGTGGCAGCTCGTCCTGATACAGATCCGGCAGCTGGGCCTCGCACACCGCGCGGATGGCCGCTGCGTACAGGGTCTCCTTGTCGGTGAAGTGGCTGTACACGGTGAGCTTGGAAACGCCGGCTTCGCTGGCGATGGCGTCCATGCTGGTGCCTTCGTAGCCGCTGCGCAGAAACAACACCTGGGCCGCCTGCAGGATGGCCGCTCGTTTGGCAGGGTCTTTCGGGCGGCCGGGGCCGGGTTTCTGACGGTTCTGTGACATTGCACTCGAAATACTGGACTGAGGAGTTTGGTATCAATACTATACTCGACAGTGCAGTTATTCCAATCCCGATACGACGAGCCCACCATCATGTTCCGCACCGCTCTGTCCCTTGGTCTTGTGTTATTCACCGGTACGCTGCTGTCCGCCTGCAGCGAGCCACAGTCGGTAATCACGCCACCACGTCCGGCGCTGGTGATGCAGCCACAACCGGCCGCAACTCAGGTACAGAGCTACCCCGGCGAAGTGCGGGCCCGGGTGGAGCCGGAGCTGGCGTTTCGTATCGGTGGCAAGGTCAGCAGGCGACTGGTGGATGCCGGCGACCGGGTGCAACGCAATCAGCCGCTGGCCGAACTGGACCCGGAGGACGCCCGGCTGCAACTGGAGGCGGCCCGTTCCCAGGTGGCCGCAGCCGAGGCCAACCTGAATCTGGCGCAGACCGAACGGGAGCGCTACCGCACCCTGCTGGAGCGGCAGATGATCAGCTCCTCCCAGTACGACACAGCGGACAATACCTATCGCTCGGCAGCGGCGCGGCTGAAACAGGCCCGGGCCGAGTTCAATGTGGCCGAGAACCATGCCACCTACAGCGTGTTGCGTGCCCCGCAGGACGGGGTGATTGCCCGCCGCGCGCTGGAGGTCGGGCAGGTGGTTGCCGCCGGGCAGACAGTGCTGGTGCTGGCCGCCGATGGGCAGCGCGATGTGCTGTTCAGCCTGCCGGAAAGCCATCTGGGCCAGCTGGCTGTCGGCCAGGCGGTGGAGGTGGAACTGTGGTCCCGCCCGCAGCAGCGCTTCCCCGGCATTCTGCATGAACTGTCCCCGGCCGCCGACCCGCAATCGCGCACCTTTGCCGCGCGAGTCAGCTTCCAGCCAGAAGGGGCACCGGTAGAGGTCGGCCAGAGCGCCCGGGTATTCATTGCCAATGCCGAACAGGTGCCGTTGGCAGTGCCGCTGGCCGCCGTCAGTGCCGAGGCCGGGCAGAGCTTTGTCTGGGTGGTGGAGCCAACCACCCAGACCCTGCAGCGGCGTCAGGTGCAGGTCGGCAGCTACCAGCAGAATCAGGCCAGCATAGTCTCCGGGCTGGAGCCGGACGACTGGATAGTGGCCGCCGGGGTGCACATGCTGCTTGAGGGCCAGCAGGTACTGCCGGTCGACCGGGACAACCGCAGCGTCGAACTGGGCGGGGAGTAGAGCATGGCGTTCAACCTCTCCGCCTGGGCCCTGCGCCACCGTCAGCTGGTGCTGTACTTCATGCTGGTGCTGTCGGTGGCCGGTTTTCTGTCCTACGGCCAGCTCGGTCAGAGCGAGGACCCGCCGTTCACCTTCAAGGCCATGGTGATACGCACCGCCTGGCCCGGTGCCACTGCCGAGGAGGTGGCCCGCCAGGTATCCGACCGCATCGAACAGAAGGTCATGGAAACCGGTGCCTACCAGCAGGTGGTGTCCTATTCCCGCCCGGGGGAGTCGACCATCACCTTCGTCGCCCGGGACAACCTGCCCGCCAGCGAAATCCCCGAACTCTGGTATCAACTGCGCAAGAAGGTCGGTGATATCCGCCACAGCCTGCCGCCGGACATCCACGGGCCCTTCTTCAATGACGAGTTCGGCACCACCTTCGGCAATATCTACGCGCTGACCGGCGAGGGATTCGACTACGCGGTGCTCAAGGATTATGCCGAGCGCCTGCAGCTGCAACTGCAGCGCATCGATGACGTGGGCAAGGTCGAACTGGTCGGGGTCCAGGACGAGAAGATCTGGATCGAGATCTCCAACCTGCGGCTGGCCACCCTCGGGGTGCCGCTGGCGGCGGTGCAGCAGGCCCTGCAGGAACAGAACAGCCTGCGTGAGGCGGGCTTCTTCGAGACCCCGGATGAGCGGGTGCGGCTGCGGGTATCCGGCCAGTTCGAGAGCGTCGAGCAGATCCGCCGGTTCCCCATCCGGGTCGGTGATCGCACCTTCCACATTGGCGATATCGCCAGCGTCTACCGTGGTTTCAACGATCCCATGGCACCACGCATGCGCTTCATGGAGCAGAACGCGCTGGGGCTGGCGGTATCCATGAAGCCCGGCGGCGATATCCTCAAGCTCGGCGATACCCTGGAGCAGGAGTTCCAGCGCCTGGCCCGGACCCTGCCGCTGGGCATGGAACTGCACAAGGTCTCCGACCAGCCCGAGGCGGTACGCGACAGCGTCGGCGAGTTCGTCAAGGTGCTGGCCGAGGCGGTGGCCATCGTACTGGTGGTGTGCCTGTTCTCCCTCGGCCTGCGCACCGGGCTGGTGGTGGCGCTGTCGATCCCACTGGTGCTGGCCATGACCTTCACGGTGATGAACTACTTCGATATCGGTCTGCACAAGATCTCCCTCGGCGCATTGGTTCTGGCGCTGGGGCTGATGGTCGACGATGCGATCATTGCGGTGGAGATGATGGCGATCAAGATGGAGCAGGGACTGGATCGCCTCAAGGCCGCCAGCTTCGCCTGGACCAGCACCGCCTTTCCGATGCTCACCGGTACCCTGATCACGGCGGCGGGCTTTCTGCCGATTGCCACCGCCTCCTCGGCGGTGGGCGAATACACCCGGGCGATCTTCCAGGTGGTGACCATCGCCCTGCTGGTGTCCTGGATTGCCGCGGTGGTCTTCGTGCCCTGGCTGGGCTTCAAGCTGCTGCCGGATATGGCCGCCCTGCACGCCAAAAAGCATGGCACCAGCCCCGACGAACATGACCCTTATGCCACCCGCTTCTACCAGCGGGTGCGCGGCACGGTGCGCTGGTGTGTACAGCACCGCTGGCTGGTGCTGCTGTTGACCCTGGCACTGTTTGTCAGTTCGGTGGTGGCTTTCCGGCTGGTACCCCAGCAGTTCTTCCCGCCCTCCGGACGGCTGGAGCTGATGGTCGACCTGACCCTGGCCGAGGGCTCATCGCTGCAGGCCACCGAGACCCAGGCCCTGCGCCTGGAACAGCGCCTGCGCGACCACCCCGGCATCGACAACTTCGTCACCTATATCGGTACCGGCTCGCCGCGCTTCTATCTGCCGCTGGATCAGCAGCTGCCTGCTACCCGTTTCAGTCAGATCGTGGTCAAGGCCAACTCGATCGCCGACCGGGAGGAGGTACGCAGCTGGCTGATGGCGCTGCTGGACCGCGAGTTCCCCGAGCTGCGCGGACGGGTATCGCGACTGGAGAACGGGCCGCCGGTGGGTTATCCGATCCAGTTCCGCGTGTCCGGCGAGCATATCGATGAGGTACGCCGTATCGCCCGGCAGATGGCCGAGCGGGTGCGGGCCAACCCGGCGGTGAACAACGTGCACCTCAACTGGCAGGAGCCGAGCAAGATCGTCTACCTGAATATCGATCAGGAACGGGCCCGGGCGCTGGGGCTGAGCACCGGCGATGTCTCGCGTTTTCTCGCCAGCCAGCTGACCGGCAGCCCGGTCAGCCTGTTCCGCGAAGGCGATGAACTGATCGAGATCCTGCTGCGCGGCACCACCGCCGAGCGCGAGCAGCTGCAGCAGTTGCCCAGTCTGGCGATCCCGGTGGGCAATGGCCGCAGCGTTGCCCTGGAGCAGGTGGCGACCCTGGAATACGGCTTCGAGGAAGGGGTCATCTGGCGCCGCGACCGGTTGCCGACGGTGACCGTGCTGGCGGATATTCCCGGCGCCGAGCAACCGGCCAGCCTGTTGCAGCAGATACTGCCCAGCCTGCAGACGCTCCGCGATGAGCTGCCCAGTGGCTACCGCTTCGAAATCGGCGGCACCATGGAGGACTCCAGCCGGGGGCAGCAGTCGATCATCCAGGGCCTGCCGCTGCTCGGGCTGGTGATCATGACCCTGCTGATGGTGCAGCTGCGCAGTTTCTCCCGCTCGATCATGGTGTTTCTTACCGCACCGCTGGGGCTGATCGGGGTGACCCTGTTCCTGCTGGTGTTCCGCGAGCCCTTCGGCTTTGTCGCCATGCTCGGCACTATCGCCCTGTCCGGCATGATCATGCGCAACTCGGTGATTCTGGTGGATCAGATAGAAAAGGATATCGCTGCTGGCCACGACCGCTGGACGGCGGTCATCGAGGCCACGGTGCGGCGCTTCCGGCCCATTGTGCTGACTGCCCTGGCGGCCATTCTGGCGATGATTCCACTGTCGCGCAGCGTGTTCTTCGGCCCCATGGCGGTAGCCATCATGGGTGGACTGACGGTGGCCACGGTGCTGACCCTGTTGTTCCTGCCTGCCCTGTATGCCGCCTGGTTCCGGGTGCGCGAGGAACCACCGAGCCCATGAAGCAGATGGGCGCCGACCGGGCGCCCATCTGCCTGCGACATGACATCGCTCAATGCTCCAGCGCATACAGGCGATTGCCCCGACGCTCGACCTGCTGGCCGATGCTGAATTCGGCCCTGGGTGAGCGCACCTGGCTGATCTCGCCCTCTTCACTGCGTACCTGGTAGGCCCGCTCCTCCAGTCCACTGGCCTGCTGCACGAACTTGCCGGCAAACAGCCCCACCCCGGCGCCAACCAGCGCCCCCAGCGGGCCACCGGCGGCTCCGCCAACCATCAGCCCGGTGCTGACACCCAGTCCTGCCCCAGCGGTGGTATCGGCAGCCTGCGCCACCACCTCGTCGGCCATGACCCCGTGACTCAGCAGTCCGCTCAGCAGGATCACCGCACCCATTGTCATGTGTTTCATACAGTACCTCCCCCATACTCGATAAATGATTGTGCCCAAAGGCAGTTCACGAAGCGTGCCAGTTCTGGACTTGACTTGAATCAAGGACTTGCCGAACAGAAGTCGTCACATTTACAACCCATGACCGGGTTAAAACACCCAGCTGATGTGAAACAGACGACACATGACACCCGACCCCCTCACCGCTTTGCTGCCGCTGCTCGATGATCTGAGCCGGGATCTGCCCCAGGCGGAGCGCTACCAGCGCCTGCTGCAGACGCTGCAGCGCTGCCTGCCCTGCGATGCGCTGGCGCTGCTGCGGCTGGACGGTGACCGGCTGGTACCGGTGGCGGTACTGGGCCTGAGCCCCGATACCCTGGGGCGGCGCTTTCGTCTGGATGAACATCCGCGCCTGCAACATATTCTCGCCCAGCGCCGCGCCACCCGCTTTGCCGCCGACTGCGACCTGCCCGATCCCTACGATGGCCTGATTGCCGGCACCGACGACCCGCTGCGGGTGCACGACTGTCTCGGCTGTCCGCTGTATATCGATGATCGCCCCTGGGGCATATTGACGCTGGATGCGCTGAACCCGGCGCGCTTCGGACGTATCAATCTGGATACCCTGGAGGCCTTCAGTCATCTGGCCGCCGCCACGGTAAAGGCCAGCGACCGGCTGCAACACCTGACCCTGCGTGCCGAGCGCGAGCGGCTGCTGGCGGAGACCTGGCGGCAGGTGGCTGATCAACTGCCACCGCCGGAGCTGATCGGCCAGAGCAGCAGCCACCGCCACCTGCTGGAGGAAATCGCCCTGGTCGCGCGCAGTCCGCTGACCGTGCTGATCCAGGGGGAAACCGGTACCGGCAAGGAGCTGGTAGCCCGGGCCGTGCACCGTCAATCCGATCGCTGTGATCAGCCGCTGATCAGCATCAACTGCGCCGCCCTGCCCGAGTCGCTGGTGGAAAGCGAGCTGTTCGGTCATGTGCGCGGCGCCTTCTCCGGGGCCAGCGCCGCCCGGGCCGGCAAGTTCGAGCTGGCCGATGGCGGCACGCTGTTTCTGGATGAGGTCGGCGAGCTGCCGCTGTCGGTGCAGGCCAAGCTGTTGCGGGCCTTGCAGAGCGGCCAGATCCAGCGCCTCGGCTCGGATCGTGACCACCATGTGGATGTACGCATCATCGCCGCGACCAACCGCGATCTGGCCAGCGCCGTGCGCGAAGGACGTTTCCGTGCCGACCTCTATCACCGGCTGGGCGCCTATCCGTTACGGGTGCCGCCGCTGCGTGAACGCGAACGCGATGTCCTGCTGCTGGCCGGTTACTTTCTGGAGCAGAACCGCACCCGCCTGCAGGTGCGCCGCACCAGCCTGAGCGAAGATGCCCGGCAGGCGCTGCTGGCCCATGACTGGCCAGGCAATGTGCGCGAACTGGAACACCTGCTCAGCCGCGCCCTGCTGCGCGCCAGCAGTCGCGACCGGTCAACCACCCTGCTGCAGCTGACCGCCGCCGACCTGGGGTTGAGCAGCGATCTGGCGGTAACTGCGCAGGCCGAAGCCGAGAACCAGATGCTGCCAGGCTGCGGTCTGCGTGAGGCGGTGGATCAATACCAGCGCCAGTTGATTGCCACTCTGCTGCAGCGCCACCAGGGCAATCTGTCCGCCACCGCCCGGGCTCTGCAGATTGACCGGGGCAACCTGCACCGGCTGACCCGACGGCTTGGGCTGACCAGCCCGCGCCGCCCGGATCGCCAGGGCAGGATGCCCGAGTAAGTTGCTCTTCTCGGTTGACATATCTTTGATACTGACCAAGTCTTGAGAGCGCAGGAAGATACTAAAATGAAAATAGCCCTGATATGGAATGCCTTGCCATGACGTTGTCGAGTGTTACCTCGGTTATCAGCAGAACGCTGCTGACCCTGGTGCTGTTGTTCTTTACCCTGTCTCTGGCTCCGGCATTCGCCGCCGACCAGTCACTCATCGATCAGCGCATAGAGCTGTTCTTTCCGGAAGCCACCCATATCTCCGAGCCTGAAGGAGAGTACCGGGTACGCACGCTGGCCAATGGTGTGGGCACGGTTTTCGGTTATGCCTTTGAAAGCATCGATGTCATCAATATCCCCGCGTACTCCGGCAAGCCGGTGAACATGCTGATCCTGATGGATACCGAAGGTGTGATCCAGGACGCCTATGTACTGGAGCACCATGAACCCATCCTGCTGATCGGCATTCCCGAGGAGCGGCTGCACGAGTTCAACGCCAAGTACGCCGGTATCAGGGCCGATCAGCGGGTGGTGGTCGGTCGCTCGAAAGACCCCAACGCCATTACCGTGGATGCGGTGTCCGGGGCCACCGTGACGGTCATGGTGATCAACGAGATCGTCATGCGCGCAGCCCACGAAGTGGGAGCCTCACTGGGACTGGTACAGAGCAACATTACCGCCCGCAGCCGTCCTTCCACGGTGCGTGAGGATGTCTACCGCGAAGCGGGCTGGTCCGAATTACTGGGTGAAGGTTCGATCCGCCGCCTGCTGCTGACCAACGCCGATACCAACCAGGCCTTCAAGGGCACCGAGGCCGAGGGTATCGATGAAGCGCCAGCGGATCAGGCCGACGAGACCTTCATCGACCTGTACACCACCTACCTGAACGTACCCACCGTGGGTCGCAGCGTGCTGGGCGATAACCAGTACCGCTTTCTGATGGAAGACCTCAAGCCCGGCGAACATGCCTTTGCCGTGCTCGGCAGTGGTCAGTACTCGTTCAAGGGCTCGGGCTACGTGCGCGGCGGCATCTTCGACCGGGTGCAGATCCGCCAGTTCGGCAATATCCACAGCTTCCGCGACCTCGACCATATCCGCCTGTATGACGTGATGTCCGAAGGGGCGCCGCGCTTCCAGGAAATGGCCATTTTCATCCTGCGTGAGGATGCTCAGTTCGACCCCGGTACGCCCTGGACACTGGAGCTGCTGGTGCGCCGCCAGACCGGCCCGGTGGACAGTATCTTCGTCAGCTTCGAGCTGCCCTATGAAACCCTTGAAGAGTACATCGAACGTCCGGAGCTGACCGCCGCGGAGCTGCAGGCGATCGAGGAAGCCAACCGGCCGATGTGGGTGAATATCTGGTACCAGAAGAGCTTCCAGGTCGGGGTGATCCTGGCGGCGCTGCTGCTGCTGACCATCATCCTGTTCTTCCAGGACAACTTTGCCCGGCACCCGAACTTCCTGCGCTGGCTGCGCCATGGCTACCTGACTTTCACCGTGGTGTTCATCGGTTGGTACGCCCTGGGGCAGTTGTCGATCGTCAACGTGCTGACCTTTGTCCATGCGCTGGTGACCGAGTTCCGCTGGGAGCTGTTCCTCAGTGACCCGGTGATCTTCATCCTCTGGACCTTTACCGCTGCCAGTATCCTGCTGTGGGGCCGCGGTGTGTTCTGCGGCTGGCTGTGCCCCTTCGGTGCCCTGCAGGAGCTGATCAACGAGATCGCCCGCAAGATCAAGATTCCCCAGTACGAGCTGCCCTTCGCCGTGCACGAGCGGCTGTGGGCAATCAAGTACATCATTCTGCTGGTGCTGTTCGGCATCTCGCCGGAGTCGATGATGATGGCCGAGAAGGCCGCCGAGGTAGAGCCGTTCAAGACCGCGATCATGCTCAAGTTCGATCGCCAGTGGTGGTTCGTGCTGTATGCGGTGATTCTGCTGGTGGTGAACATCTTCACCCGCAAGGTGTTCTGCCGCTACATGTGCCCGCTCGGTGCCGCGCTGTCGGTATCCAGCCGGGTGCGCCTGTTCGACTGGCTCAAGCGGCGCAAGGAATGTGGCAATCCCTGCCAGCTGTGCGCCAAGGAATGCGAGATTCAGGCCATTCATCCCGATGGGCATATCAACCACAACGAGTGCCACTACTGCCTCGATTGTCAGATGACCTATCACAACGAAAACAAGTGTCCTCCGCTGATTCTGAAGAACAAGCGCAAGACTCGTGGCAAGAAACAGCCGGATGACCAGCTGATTCCGGTAGTGCAAGTAGTGGAACCCTGACCCAAGCAGTCAACACAGTGTGAAACAAGGAGCTGTATATGAGCGACAAGATCAACACCCCCCCGGCCAAGCCGGAATCCAAGGGCCTGAGTCGGCGTGGCTTCCTCGGTGCCAGTGCGGCCACCGGCGCAGCAGTAGCCGCCACCGCCTTCGGCGGCGCGGTCATGAGCCGCGAGACCTGGGCTCAGGCCGTCACCGATGCCCAGAAGGCAGCCATGTCCAAGATCCACGTCGGCCCCGGCGAGCTGGATGAGTACTATGGCTTCTGGTCCGGCGGTCACCAGGGTGAAGTGCGCGTACTGGGCGTTCCGTCCATGCGCGAGATCATGCGTATCCCGGTGTTCAACCACGACTCAGCCACCGGTTGGGGTTCGACCAACGAAAGTAAGCGCATCATGGGCGAGAGTGCCAAGTTCACCAACGGTGACTGCCACCACCCTCACCTGTCGATGACCGACGGCAAGTACGACGGTAAATACCTGTTCATCAACGACAAGGCCAACAGCCGTATCGCGCGTATCCGTCTGGACGTGATGAAGACCGACAAGATGGTCACCATCCCCAACGTCCAGGCCATCCACGGTCTGCGTCTGCAGAAGGCCCCCTACACCAAGTATGTGTTCGGTAACGCCGAGTTCATCATCCCGCATCCCAACGATGGCAAGGTGTTCGCCATGGATGATGAAAACAGCTACACCATGTACAACGCGGTTGACGCCGAGACCATGGAAGTGGCCTGGCAGGTGATCGTCGACGGCAACCTCGATAACACCGACATGGACTACACCGGCCGCTTCTGCGCCTCCACCTGCTACAACTCGGAGAAGGCACTGGATCTGGGCGGCACCATGCGCAACGAGCGCGACTGGGTCGTGGTATTCGACGTGCATGCCATCGAAGCCGAGGTCAAGGCCGGTAACTTCATCACCCTGGGCGATTCCAAGGTGCCGGTGGTTGACGGCCGCAAGAAGGACGGCAAGGACAGCAAGGTTACCCGCTACATCCCGGTACCGAAGAACCCCCACGGCCTGAACACCTCGCCGGACGGCAAGTACTTCATTGCTGCGGGCAAACTGTCACCGACCGTTTCCATCATTGCCATCGACAAGCTGCCTGACCTGTTCGACGACAAGTTCGAAGATCCGCGTGACGTCATCGTCGCCGAGCCGGAGCTGGGTCTCGGGCCGCTGCACACCACCTTTGACGGCCGTGGCAACGGTTACACCACGCTGTTCATCGACAGCCAGGTGGTCAAGTGGGACATTGACGCGGCGATCCGCGCGCACAACGGCGAGAACGTCAACTACATCAAACAGAAGCTGGACGTGCACTACCAGCCGGGTCACACCCACGCCTCGCTGACCGAAACCAGCGAAGCCGACGGCAAGTGGCTGGTGGTACTGTCCAAGTTCTCCAAGGACCGTTTCCTGCCGACCGGCCCGCTGCACCCGGAGAACGACCAGTTGATCGACATCTCCGGCGAGGAGATGGTGCTGGTACACGACGGCCCGGCCTTCGCCGAACCGCACGACTGCATCATGTGCCGCCGCGACCAGATCCGCACCAAGAAGATCTGGGATCGTGACGACCCCTACTTCGCCGAAACCGTGAAGATGGCCGAGGCCGATGGCATCAACCTGACCACCGACAGCAAGGTCATCCGCGACGGTAACAAGGTTCGGGTCTACATGGTGTCCATGGCGCCGTCCTTCGGTATCAACGAGTTCACCGTGAAGCAGGGTGATGAAGTCACCGTGACCATCACCAACATTGACCAGATCGAGGACGTGTCCCACGGCTTTGTCATGGTCAACCACGGTGTGAGCATGGAAATCAGCCCGCAGCAGACCTCGTCGATTACCTTTACTGCCGATAAACCCGGTGTGTACTGGTACTACTGCAGCTGGTTCTGTCATGCTCTGCACATGGAAATGTGTGGCCGCATGCTGGTCGAACCGGCCTGATGCAAAGCGCCCCGGGGCGTTGCTCAACGCCCCGGGCTCCTGCATTGATATACAGCTTGCGCGGACCCGGCCTGAGGTACGCGCAACGCTGACAGCAACTGTTCCACCCCACGATCAATCGGCATTAAGGAAGCAGCATTGTTCACCCACCAGGCTGTACGCCGCCTCGCGGCCTCCATGATACTCTGCGGCCTTTCCGCCTCTGCCCACGCCGTTCATCAATCACTCGACAGCCTGCCCCTGCAGACCGACGGTCACGTTCAGGTACTGCCCGCAGGTGAGTATTCCGGCCAGTTTCTGCTGGACAGCCCGATACATCTGCGCTGTGAACCGGGTGCCATATTGAACTCCGGCGGCAACGGCAGCCTGCTGACCATTCGCGCACCGGATGTCACCATCGAGAATTGCACACTGCGCAACTGGGGCACCAACCTGACCGACATGAATGCCGGCATCTTCGTCGAGCCCAGTGCTACCGGCGTGACCCTGCGCAACAATGATCTGCGCGGCCCGAGCTTCGGCATCTGGCTGGACGGCACGCGAAACGTGCAGGTCGAAGGCAACCGGGTCGAGGGCAATCGGGACTACCGCACCCAGGACCGGGGCAACGGCATCCACCTGATCAACACCAACAACAGCAGTGTGATCAACAACCAGGTGCAATATGCCCGTGACGGCATCTACCTGGGCAACTCCAACAACAACCTGATCGAAGGCAACCTCATGGAGGATCTGCGCTTCGGTATTCATTACATGTTCTCCCAGAGCAATCGGGTCATCGGCAATACCACCCGCCGCACCCGTACCGGCTACGCGCTGATGCAGAGCCGCATGCTCACGGTCGAGAACAACCGCTCCGAGGATGACCGCAACTACGGCATGCTGATGAACTTCATCACCTACTCGACCATTACCAACAACTTCGTCTCCAACGTGCAACGCGGCCAGACCGGCGATGACAGCATGATCAAGGGTGGCGAAGGCAAGGCGCTGTTCATCTACAACTCGCTGTTCAATACCATCGAGAACAACCATTTCGAGCGCAGTAACCTCGGCATTCACCTGACCGCCGGTTCGGAGAACAACAAGATCAGCAGCAATGCCTTTGTCGGCAATGAGCAGCAGGTCAAATATGTTGCCACCCGCACCCAGGAATGGTCGGTGGATGGCCGGGGCAACTTCTG
This sequence comes from Gammaproteobacteria bacterium, assembly GCA_012735335.1. Classification (GTDB taxonomy): domain Bacteria; phylum Pseudomonadota; class Gammaproteobacteria; order Pseudomonadales; family Pseudomonadaceae; genus Halopseudomonas. Next base: position 4,449 of record JAAYHO010000193.1, on the reverse strand, counting down.
GAGCGACTACCTGGGCTGGGATCGCAACGATGACGGCATGGGCGACATCCCCTACGAGCCCAACGACAACGTCGACCGGCTGCTGTGGATGTACCCCCAGGTGCGCCTGCTGATGAACAGCCCGGCGATCCAGGTACTGCGCTGGGTGCAACGGGCCTTCCCGGTCATCAAGATGCAGGGCGTGCAGGACAGCTACCCCCTGATGCAGTTGCCCACCACCCATCTGATTCAACGTACACAGGAAGCCAATTGATGAATGCGGTTGAAATTCAGGGCGTAACCAAGCGTTACGGCAGCATGACTGCCCTGCGCCAGCTGAACCTGCACCTGGAGCGGGGTGAAGTGCTCGGTCTGTTCGGCCACAACGGTGCGGGCAAGACCACCACCATGAAGCTCATTCTCGGTCTGCTGCAACCCACCGAGGGACAGGTACGGGTGCTCGGTGAGGAGCCGAACAACCCCCATGTGCGCCGTCAGATGGGCTATCTGCAGGAAAACGTGATGTTCTACCCCCAGCTCAGCGGCCGCGAGACCCTGCACCACTTCGCCCGCATCAAGGGGGCGGCGCTGCAGCAGGCCGATCAACTGCTGGAACAGGTCGGTCTGGCCCACGCCGCCGACCGCCGGGTGAAGACCTATTCCAAGGGCATGCGCCAGCGTCTGGGGCTGGCCCAGGCACTGCTCGGCGAGCCGCGCCTGCTGCTGCTCGATGAGCCCACCGTGGGCCTCGACCCCATCGCCACCCAGGATCTGTATGTACTGATCGACCGTCTGCGCCAGCAGGGCACCAGCGTGATTCTCTGCTCCCATGTGCTGCCCGGCGTGGAGGCACACATCAACCGCGCGGCGATCCTCGCCGGCGGCCAGCTGGAAGCCATCGGCAGCCTGGCCAGCCTGCGCAGCGAGGCCGGCCTGCCCGCACGGATTCGGGCCAATGGACTGCAGCAGCGCGAGCACTTGATACAGTTGCTGGACGCCGGTGGCAGCAGCACCCGCCCACTGGGCAGTAACGGACTGGAGATCACCGGCAGCAGCAGCGGCAAGATCGAGGTGCTGCGCCAGCTGCTGAATCAGGATCAGCCCAGCGATATCGAGATCCTGCAACCATCCCTGGAAGACCTGTACCGCTATTACACGGAACGGGCCGGCGCAACCAAGGCAGCGGAGGAGAAGGCATGAATCAGGTATGGAATATTGCCCGCAAGGAACTCAGCGATGGCCTGCGCAACCGCTGGCTGCTGGCCATCAGTCTGCTGTTTGCGGTACTGGCGGTGGGTATTGCCTGGCTCGGCGCGGCGGCCTCCGGGCAGCTGGGTTTCACCTCGATCCCGGCGACCATCGCCAGTCTGGCCAGTCTGGCGACCTTCCTGATGCCGCTGATTGCCCTGTTGCTGGCCTATGACGCCATCGTCGGCGAGGACGAAGGCGGCACCCTGATGCTGCTGATGACCTACCCCATCGGTCGGGGTCAGATACTGCTGGGCAAGTTCGTCGGCCACGGGCTGATCCTGGCGCTGGCGGTACTGATCGGCTTCGGCTGCGCAGCGGTGGCCATCGGCTTACTGGTCGACGGTATCGAGATCAACGTGCTGGCCTGGGCCTTTGGCCGCTTCATGCTGTCCTCCACCCTGCTGGGCTGGGCCTTCCTCGCGCTGGCCTACCTGCTCAGCAGTCTGGCCAGCGAGAAGTCCAGCGCCGCCGGACTGGCACTGGGCGTGTGGTTCCTGTTCGTGCTGGTGTTCGACCTGGTGCTGCTGGCGCTGCTGGTGTTCAGCGAAGGCAAGTTCAACCCCGAGCTGCTGCCCTGGTTGCTGCTGCTCAACCCCACCGATATCTATCGGCTGGTCAACCTGGCTGGCTTTGATGGGGGTAATGCGATAGGAGTACTGTCGCTGGCCGAGGATCTGCCGGTACCGGGCGCCGTGCTCTGGCTGTGCCTGCTGCTCTGGGCAGGTCTGGCCCTGCTGCTGGCCTACGCCGCATTCCGTCGCCGTGCGGCCTGATCAACCTGATAACAAGGAAAATAGGAAAACTGTCATGAAAACTCGGTACAACTTCGATCTGCGCCTGGTACTGGTGCTGTTGTTCGGCATGGCCCTGGCGGCCTGCGGCGACAAGGAGGAAACCCAGGTGTCCTGGGACCCGGTAGCCTTCCATGGGGATGACGAATGCCACGTGTGCGGCATGATAGTGACCGACTTCCCGGGGCCGAAAGGCCAGGCCGTGGAGCGTGACGGGGTGAAGAAGTTCTGCTCCACCGCCGAGATGTTCAGTTGGTATCTGCAACCGGAGAACCGCATCCTGCAGGCACGGCTCTATGTGCATGACATGGGGCAGAGCCACTGGGATCAGCCCGACGACGAGCACCTGATCGATGCCAAGCAGGCCTGGTACGTCAGCGGCACGCCACTGCAGGGCGCCATGGGCGCGTCACTGGCATCCTTTGCCGACAAGCAGGCTGCCGAGGCACTGGCGGCGGAGCACGAGGGAGCACAGGTACTGGCCTTCGAGCAGATTGACGAGGCATTTCTGGCCGAGGCCGCCGCCGCACAACATGGTGGCATGGGGCACGACATGCACATGCACCACCCGATGGATTCACATGACCACCACTCCGGCCACTGAGGCCGGAGCTCAGAGGAGTAACACAAGATGATGGGCATCAGTATCTGGAAGCTTCTGATCATTCTGGGCATCGTTGCCCTGCTGTTCGGTACCAAGCGCCTGCGCGGGCTGGGTAACGATGTGGGCAGCGCCATCAGCGGCTTTCGCAAGGCGGTGAACGAGGCGGAAAGCAGCCCCCAGGCGCTGGAAGGCGAGAAGCTGAAGAGCCAGCAGTAAACCGGCCGCGACAAAACGTCATCCCGACTCATGCCATGGCTGCCTCGGCCGATACAGTAGTGGCAATTCTGCAGGTCCGAGGTAACCATGTGGCACAGTAGTAAAAAGGCCATTCAGGCGCTGGAGCAGGAAAAACAGCAACTGCAATCCCAACTGGCCGACCAGACCGCCCGTATCCGGCAACTGGAACAGCAACTGGCTGATGCCGAGCAGCAGCACCAGCAGCGGCTGGACTATTACCGTAATGTAGCCGGCAAGCTCATCAGCTTCAGCACCTCGATCACCCACCTCGGCGACTCCTTCGAATACCTGGCCAACCAGCTGGGGCTGGACAAGCGCCATGCGGATGAAGTGGCCAGCGCCGCGCTGAACAACCAGCAACGCTTCGATGTCCTGCAGGGCAAGGCCACGGCCATGGAAAGCGGGCTGGTGGAGGCCTCCCGCCAGGTGGAGACCCTGTCCGGTCACTCTGGGGAGATCAATGGCATCGTTGATCTGATCGGCGGCATTGCCAGCCAGACCAACCTGCTGGCACTCAACGCGGCTATCGAGGCGGCCCGCGCCGGTGAGGCCGGACGCGGCTTTGCGGTGGTCGCCAGCGAGATCCGCCAACTGGCCGAGCGTACCGCCCAGGCCACCAGCGAAATCGTCGGCAAGATCGAGGAACTGCAGCAGATCACCGGCGCGGTGCAGGCCTATATCCAGACCCAGGGCGCCCAGGCTGAAGACTTCAGCCGCACCACCGAAGATGCTGTAGCCGGTATGCAGGTGCTGCACAGCCTGGCCGGGGAAATGCGCAGCGGCATCGAAAGATCCGCCTTCCGCGCCGGGGTGGAGCTGGCCAATCTGGACGAGCTGTCACTCAAGTTCGTGGTCTACAACCAGGTGCTGGGTGATCCTCAGGCGGACATTCCGCAGCTGCCCAGCGATCGCGAATGCCGCTTCGGCAAGTGGTATTACGGCGACGGCAGCCAGAACCTGCAGCAGATGGCCCAGTTCCGGGAAATAGAGCGGCCCCACACCGCCGTACACAGCCGGGGCCAGGCCGCCATGCAGGCCTTCCAGCAGGGCCAGCTGAGCACGGTGGTTGAGCATCTCGGCCAGATGGAGGAAGCTAACCTGGAAGTGATGCGGATAGTGGCGGATATCCTGACGGCTTTCGAGCACCAGCAACAGCGGTACTGATCGGGCCTGCCCGGCGGCAACCGCAGGCCACTTCCGGTGTCACACGGGTACCCCTGCCACGTGAGGAGAACGCCATGGCCACCGGTTGGGCACAGGACGGTGCTGTTCAGGAGCAGATCGAGGACAGCATCCAGGATGCGGTGCAGCGCGCCCGCAGCCAATTACCTTCGGGCGACAGCCTGAGCCATTGTGAAGAATGCGACGCTGCCATTCCCCAGGCACGCCGTGAGGCCGTGCCCGGTGTGCGGCTGTGCATCACCTGCCAGTCCGAGCAGGACCGCCAGCTGCAGCAGAGCAGTGGTTACAACCGCCGCGGCAGCAAGGACAGCCAACTGCGCTGAGCGCCAGCCAGCCGCTGAAACAACCTGAACCACCGCGTCGGTTACCCGGTCTCAATCCTACCTTCATGAGATCGGTAACCAT
>JAAYHO010000192.1 GCA_012735335.1 Gammaproteobacteria bacterium | reverse complement strand
CATCCCGGCGGAAGCCGTTGAGGAAGCTCTTCATCTGCTCGTTGACCATGGTGTGACGGGTAATCACCGAGGTGAACTCGGCCTTTTCCTCGTCGCTGGGCAGTTCGCCCTTGAGCAGCAGATAGCAGACTTCGAGAAAGTCGGATTTCTCGGCCAGTTGCTCGATCGGGTAGCCGCGATGGAGCAGAATACCCTTGTCACCATCAATAAAGGTGATCTTTGATTCACAGGATGAGGTCGACATGAAGCCGGGATCAAATGTGAAGACGCCTTCGCTGGTCAGGCTGCGTACGTCGACAACGTCCGGCCCCAGAGTACCGGAATAGACGGGCAGCTCGATGGGGGCAGCGCCCTCGATGATCAACTGCGCTTTTTTGTCAGCCATTGATGGCCTCCTGTTTTGCTGTATCGAAAGTGTGACCCCCCACGCAGGGCCCGCATCACTATAAGGTCAAAAACCTGTTTGTCAATTGCGCAGGTTATTCTAACTATAGAGTTTCTTGATCAAGCCTATGCAAAGGTTTTATTGACAAAAGGGGATGTGCGCTTTTGACGCAGTGAGAGGTGTTGCAGACGCCTGCGACGCCGATGGCGGGGCTTTATCGCGTTGTAATCTGACGCCCGAGTCACTATAATCCTTGACCGGCAAAATGACCCTTTCGGCTTCTTCCTTGAAGCTATGCCGCGCGTCATTTGGGTGTGAGTCACACCTTCCTATAATCCAGCCCTGTCCACAGGGTAACGAGTGTGAATATAGCCGTGAATAGCAAAAGACCTGTCAACCTGGATCTCAGGACAATCAAACTTCCTATCACAGCCTATACGTCAATTGCCCACCGCATTTCGGGAGTCATCCTGTTCATCGCCATTGCTGGTCTGCTTTGGATGCTGGATACGTCTCTGAGTTCCGAAAGTGGTTTCGAGCAAGTAAAGGCCTGTTTCCAAAACCCGATCGCCAAGCTGGTGTTGTGGGGCGTGCTGTCAGCACTCCTGTATCACCTTGCCGCTGGTATCCGTCACCTGATCATGGATGCCGGTGTGGGTGAAGGGCTCGAGAGTGGGCGGCTTGGTTCCAAGCTGCTGATTGTCGTTGCCGTCGTTCTGATTGTTCTGCTGGGGGTATGGATATGGTAACCAACGTCACTAACCTGTCGCGCAGCGGCCTGTATGACTGGATGGCGCAGCGCGTATCTGCTGTGCTGTTGGCGGCTTACACCATCTTCCTGCTGGGCTATGTGATCCTCAACCCGGGCCTGACCTACGAGGACTGGACCGCGCTGTTCAGCAACAACGCCATGCGCATCTTCAGTCTGCTGACGCTGGTGGCGCTGGCTGTGCATTCCTGGGTTGGCATGTGGACCATTTCCACCGACTACCTGACACCCATGGCCTTCGGCAGATACGCCACTGTTCTGCGCTTCCTGTTCCAGGTTGTCTGCGGTCTGGTGATGTTCGTACTGTTCGTCTGGGGCGTCCAGATCCTGTGGGGTATTTGATCAATGGCTAATATTCGTACGTTGACTTTTGATGCCATCATCGTTGGTGGTGGTGGTGCCGGTATGCGCGCGGCGCTGCAGCTGGCTCAGGGCGGTCACAAGACTGCCGTGGTAACCAAGGTGTTCCCGACCCGTTCGCACACTGTATCCGCCCAGGGCGGCATCACCTGCGCGATCGCCTCGGCTGACCCGAATGACGACTGGCGCTGGCACATGTATGACACCGTCAAGGGCTCCGACTATATCGGTGACCAGGACGCGATCGAGTACATGTGTTCCGTGGGCCCCGAAGCTGTATATGAGCTGGAGCACATGGGTCTGCCGTTCTCCCGTACCGAGCAGGGCCGCATCTACCAGCGTCCGTTCGGCGGTCAGTCGAAGAACTATGGTGAAGGCGGTCAGGCTGCCCGTACCTGTGCTGCTGCCGACCGTACCGGTCACGCGCTGCTGCACACCCTGTACCAGGCCAACGTCAAGCACAACACTACCTTCCTTAATGAATGGTATGCCGTGGATCTGGTGAAGAACCAGGACGGCGCGGTGGTGGGTGTCATCGCCATCTGCATCGAAACCGGCGAGACCGTTTACATCCGTGCCAAGGCCACTGTGCTGGCCACCGGCGGTGCCGGTCGTATCTATGCTTCCACTACCAACGCCCTGATCAACACCGGTGACGGTGTCGGTATGGCCCTGCGTGCCGGTATCCCGCAGCAGGATATGGAAATGTGGCAGTTCCACCCGACCGGTATTGCCGGTGCCGGTGTACTGGTTACCGAAGGTTGCCGTGGTGAAGGTGGATACCTGATCAACAAGCACGGTGAGCGCTTCGTGGAGCGTTATGCGCCGAACGCCAAAGACCTTGCCGGTCGTGACGTTGTGGCCCGTTCCATGGTCAAGGAAATTCTGGCTGGCAACGGCTGTGGTCCGGATGGCGACCACGTGATGCTGAAGCTGGACCACCTGGGCGAAGAAGTACTGCACAGCCGCCTGCCGGGTATCTGTGAACTGTCCAAGACCTTTGCCCACGTTGACCCGGTTACCGCTCCGGTCCCGGTTGTGCCGACCTGTCACTACATGATGGGTGGTATCGCCACCAACATTCATGGTCAGGCAATTGCTCCGGACCTGGAAGGTAACGAGCGCATCGTTGAAGGTCTGTTCGCCGTAGGCGAGGTTGCCTGTGTATCGGTACACGGTGCCAACCGTCTGGGTGGCAACTCGCTGCTCGACCTGGTGGTATTCGGTCGCGCCGCCGGTCTGCACCTGGAGAGCGCTCTGAAGGAAGGTATCGACTACCGTGCCGCTTCCGAGTCCGACATCGATGCCTCTCTGGCCCGCCTGTCCGGCATCAACACCCGCACCAGCGGTGAAGATGTTGCTCCGCTGCGCAAGGAACTGCAGAACTGCATGCAGAACTACTTCGGTGTATTCCGTACCGGTGAATACATGCAGAAAGGCATCAAGGAACTGGCTGACCTGCGCGAGCGCATTGCCAACGTCAAGATCGACGACAAGGGCAATGCCTTCAACACTGCACGCATCGAGGCGCTGGAGCTGCAGAACCTGCTGGAAGTGGCCGAGGCAACTGCCATCGCCGCTGAAGGCCGCAAGGAAAGTCGCGGTGCCCACGCCCGTGAAGACTTTGAAGATCGCGATGACGAAAACTGGCTGTGCCACAGTGTGTACCACCCGACGACCAAACAGCTGACCAAGCGTGGCGTCAACTTCGCGCCCAAGACCGTGCCAGCGTTTGAGCCCAAAGTCCGTACATATTAAGGGGATCCGGTATGTTGCAAGTCAGTATCTATCGTTACAACCCGGAGACCGACAAGGCTCCCTACATGCAGGACTTTCAGGTTGACACCGAAGGCAAGGACCTGATGGTGCTTGACGTCCTGCAGCTGGCCAAGGAGCAGGACTCCGGTCTGGGCTTCCGTCGTGCCTGCCGCGAAGGTGTGTGTGGCTCCGACGGCATGAACATGAACGGCAAGAACGGCCTGGCCTGTATCACGCCCGTTTCCAGCGTGGCGAAGAAGAACAAGCTGGTGCTGCGTCCGCTGCCCGGTCTGCCGGTAATCCGTGACCTGGTCGTGGATATGAGCATCTTCTATAAGCAGTACGAGAAGGTTCAACCGTATCTGCAGAATGACACGCCGGCGCCCGCTATCGAGCGCCTGCAGTCTCCAGAGCAGCGTGAGAAGCTGGATGGCCTGTACGAGTGTATTCTCTGTGCCTGCTGCTCCACTTCCTGCCCGTCGTTCTGGTGGAACCCGGACAAGTTCCTCGGCCCGGCAGCTTTGCTGCAGGCTTATCGATTCCTGGCCGACAGCCGCGATACCGAGACCGAGAACCGTCTGGCCGCACTGGACGATCCGTTCAGTGTATTCCGCTGCCGTGGCATCATGAACTGCGTTAACGTCTGCCCGAAAGGTCTCAACCCGACCCGGGCCATCGGACATATCCGCAACATGCTGCTGCAAAGTGGAACCTGATCGAGCTCCGCTCGTCAGACTAAGCTCTACTGGCACCAGTATCTGGTGTCAGTAGAGTATTGAATTCAGACTGCTGCCCACAAAGCGGCAGTCGGTTTATGCAAGCTTAACCAACAGGGGCAACGGGTAACACCCGAACTATCTGTCGGGGCCGGCAATATTCCGGTTTCGCGGAACGTGACTGAGCAGGGCGAGTGGCAGGGACAATGCCGAATGCCCATCTGACTGTTCTGCACGGATGGCAATCTGATTGCCAATTAATGGTCTTTGCGCCAGGTGGTGTCCCCCTTATAGAGGGTGACCAAGAATGCCAGACAGCGAAATGCAGCAGCTGTGGAGTACCTCTCACCTGTCCGGTGGGAATGCCTCCTATGTTGAAGAGCTCTACGAGCTCTATCTGCACGATCCGAACAGTGTCGCCGATGAATGGCGCAGCTACTTTGACAAGCTGCCTCAATTCAGCGGGACCGGTGCGGACATTTCCCACTCCACTATCCGTGAGCACTTTCTGTCGCTCGCACGGAACCCCCGCCGGCCTCAGGCCGTCAGCGGCGGACAGGTCAGCAGCGAACGCGACAAGAAACAGGTCGGTGTACTGCGCCTGATTCAAGCCTATCGCATGCGTGGCCACCAGGCTTCTACTCTTGATCCACTGGGACTGTGGCAGCGGGAACAAATCGCTGATCTGACTCTGGCTGAATACGGCCTGACCGATGCTGACCTGGATACCGTGTTCCGTACCGGTGAACTGCAGATCGGCAAGGAAGAAGCCAGCCTGCGTGAGATTCTCGATGCGCTGAAAACCACCTACTGCGGCACTATCGGCGCCGAGTACATGCATATCGTCGATTCGGCGCAGCGTCGCTGGTTCCAGCAGCGTCTGGAAAGCGTGCGCGGCATGCCGCAGCATTCCGCCGAGAGCAAGCGCCACCTGCTGGAGCGTCT
>JAAYHO010000020.1 GCA_012735335.1 Gammaproteobacteria bacterium | reverse complement strand
GCGTCAGGCGCTGCATGTCTGCCCGGCAGGCTGGAGTGGCGCGGCCGGATCAAGGATACTCAGGCAATCCCAACGACAAGAAGGAAGTAACTCCATGGCTCAGCAACGTTTCGACCTGACCGGCAAGACCGCCCTGATCACCGGCGCCTCCAGCGGCCTGGGCGCCCACTTTGCCCGCACCCTGGCCAGCGCCGGAGCACGGGTAGTGGTCACCGCCCGGCGCAGCGAACGTCTCGAAGCACTGGTCAGCGAGCTGCAGGCCAGCGGCGCCGAGGCCCTGGCGATTCCCATGGATGTCACCGACTCCGACAGCGTCAACCGCGCCTTTGACCAGGCGGAACAGCAATGGGGGCTGGTGGACGTGCTGGTCAACAACGCTGGCATCGGCGACCCGGTGATGTTTCTCAACATGACCGAAGGCAACTGGCGCAGCATGCTGTCGACCAACCTGGACGGCGCCTGGCGCGTCGCCCACCGCGCCAGCCTGGCCATGGCCAAGGCCGGGCAGGGCGGCTGCATCGTCAACATCGCCTCGATTCTCGGCTTGCGGGTGGGCACGGCGCTGAGTCATTACGCAGTGGCCAAGGCCGGCGTGGTGCAGTTGACCAAGGCCATGGCCATGGAGCTGGCGCGCAACAATATCCGTGTCAATGCCATCGCCCCGGGGTATTTCCGTACCGAGATGAACACCGACTATTTCGACACCCAGCAGGGTCAGGACTACATCCGCAGCAAGGTACCGATGCGCCGTCTGGGGCAGATGGAGGAACTGGACGGCCCGCTGCTGCTGTTGGCCAGCGAAGCCGGCTCCTTCATCACCGGCACGGTGATCAATGTGGATGGCGGGCATTTGAGCAACAGTTTGTAATGGCTGGATTGGGAGGGCCGGGTTCCATCCCGGCAATTTGGGGTTAGGCGCTGTCGCGCTGTGTCGAGATGGAACTCGACACTCCCAGGATGCGGAATCAGCGCAGGGCCGCAAGCACGGGGGCGGTGTCGGGGCGTACGCCGCGCCAGAGCAGGAAGGCTTCGGCGGCCTGCTCGACCAGCATGCCGAGGCCGTCCAGGCATCTTACCGCACCCTGCTGCGCGGCCCAGCGGTTGAATACCGTGGCCTCGCTGGCGTACATCATGTCGTAGCACCAGGTATGCCCGGGCAGGATCAGTTGCGGGGAGATCGGCGGCAGTTTGCCGTCCAGACTGGCGGAGGTGGCATTGATGATCAGGTCTACCGGCTCTTCCAGCCAGTCGAAGCCCGCCGCGCTGATCGGTCCCTGATCCTTGAACAGCCTGGCCAGATGTTCGGCCTTCTCCACTGTGCGGTTGACCACGCACAGCTGCGCCGGCCCGGCCTGCAACAGCGGCTGGATCACGCCCCGGGCGGCGCCACCGGCACCCACCAGCAGCACCCGCTTGTCTGCCAGGCTGAACCCGGCATTGTGCTGAATATCCCGCACCAGTCCCTTGCCGTCGGTGTTGTCACCCAGCAGACGGCCATCGTCCAGCCGCTGGATGGTATTGACCGCTCCGGCCAGCTGCGCCGCCGGGGTGTGCTGATCGACCAGCTCCCAGGCCTGTTCCTTGAACGGCACCGTGACGTTGACGCCGCGCCCCTCCACCAGGAAGCTGCGCAGGGTTCCGGCAAAGTCCTCCAGCGGCGCCAGCAGCGCTTCGTAGCTCAGCTGCTCACCGGTCTGCTCGGCGAACATGCTGTGGATCAGCGGAGATTTGCTGTGGGCTATGGGGTTGCCGATGACCGCGTATCTGTCCATCAGTTGACCTCCTTCAACCAGTCCCGGGGTGGCAGAAACTCCTCTGCCAGGCGCGCCTCGGCGCTGCCCGGCTCGGGCTGCCAGTTGTAGTCCCAGCGCACCGTCGGCGGCAGGGACATGAGTATGGATTCGGTGCGACCACCGGATTGCAGACCGAACAGGGTGCCGCGATCCCACACCAAATTGAATTCTACATAGCGGCCCCGGCGGTATTCCTGGAAGGCTTTCTGCTGTTCGTTCCAGGGTGTATTGCGGCGGCGCTCGATGATCGGCAGATAGGCTTCAAGATAGGCATCGCCGATGGCACGCATGAAGGCGAAGCAGCGCTCGAAGCCCAATTCGTTCAGGTCATCGAAGAACAGTCCGCCCACGCCCCGGGCTTCCTGCCGGTGCTTGAGATGGAAATACTCGTCGCACCATTTCTTGTAGCGCGGGTAGACGTCGTCGCCGAAGGGTGCGCAGGCATCCCGGGCCACCCGGTGCCAGTGGATGCAGTCTTCCTCGGTGGCGTAATAGGGGGTCAGGTCGAAACCGCCGCCGAACCACCAGACCGGGTCGGCACCCTCCTTCTCGGCCACGAAGAATCTGACGTTGGCGTGGGAAGTGGGCACATGGGGGTTGTCCGGGTGCATCACCAGCGACACACCCATGGCCTGAAAGCCACGCCCGGCCAGCTCGGGCCGGTGGGCGGTAGCCGATGGCGGCATGCCGTCGCCATACACATGGGAGAAGCCGACCCCACCCTTTTCCAGCAGTGCGCCACGCTCGATGATGCGCGAGCGCCCACCACCGCCGCCGGGGCGCTGCCAGTCATCCTCGACGAAAGCTGCCTGGCCGTCGGCCTGCTCCAGGGCGGCGCAGATACGCTCCTGCAGGTTCATCAGGTAGTCCTTGACGGCGGCAATATCGGTGGCGGTGGGGATCGAATTCACGGGTACCTCTCAGGCGGAGCGGATAATGGCATCGGTTTGCAGATCCCTGATGATACTGGGATTACGCTGACTGCCCAACGTGCCGGGCACAATGGCATCCAGCTGACCATGGAAGTATTGCTCGACCCGCAGCCGGGTGCGAGCAGCGGGGCGCCCCGCCGGGTTGGCCGAGGTCGAGACCAGCGGGCCGCAGGCGGCGCACAGTTGCTGGATCAGCGGGTGGGCGCTGACCCGCAGCGCTACCGTGGCATGCCTGCCGGTAATCCACTCCGGCAGCCGCCCCTGATGCGGCACCAGCCAGGTGTTGGGGCCGGGCCAGGACAGTTGCAGTTTGGCCTGCTGGCTGTGCGGCAGATCCCACAGCAGGAAGTCGAACTGCTGGATATCTCCGGCGACCAGGATCAGGCCCTTTTCCACCGGCCGCTGCTTGAGCTGCAGCAGGCGCTCCACCGCCGCGCCGTGGAAGGGGTGACAACCCAGCCCCCATACCGCTTCGGTGGGATAGGCGATGACGCCCCCGGAATACACTATTCGTCTCAGCTGCCCTAATCGCCAGTCCGCCAGCATGCTCTGCCCTCTGTTCATCGAGTGGCGACATTAGCTGAGCGGCGGCCCCGGCTCAAGATCAGGATGCGCTGGCCCGACAATATCCCTGCGGGGTATGCAGCACATGGCCGTCCAGCTCCAGCTGCATCAAGCCCTGCAGCACCTGATGAATCGGCAGGTCGCTGTGCTCGGCCAGCCAGTCGGCGGTCACCGGATCATGCCCCAGCCAGCGCCACAACGGGTGCCTGACCGGCTCGACGCTGGCGGTGCTGGTTTCGCTCAGCGCCGCCTGCAGCGGCAGTTGCAGAACCTGGAGCACGTCCTGCACGGTTTCCACCAGATTGGCACCGTCGCGCAGCAGCCGGTGACAGCCCCGCGCCTGCGGGTTGTGGATGGAACCGGGCATGGCAAACACCTCGCGGTTCTGCTCCATGGCCAGCCGGGCAGTGATCAGCGAGCCGCTGTTGAGGCTGGCCTCCACCACCAGGGTACCCAGGCTCAGGCCGCTGATGATGCGGTTGCGCAGGGGGAACAGTCCGGCATGCGGGCTGGTATGGGGCAGTTGCTCGGACACCAGCGCGCCGCCGCAGGCGAGGATGCTGTCAGCCAGCCTGCGGTGGCGTCGGGGATAACAATTGGCCAGGCCGGTACCCCACACGGCGATGGTCTGGCCATTGGCGTCCAGCGCACCCTGATGGCAGGCACCGTCGATGCCCAGCGCCATGCCGCTGGTCACGGTCAGGCCGCTTTCGGTAAAGCTGCGGGCGAAGGCGCGGGCGGTGCTGGCACCATAGGGACCGGGGTTGCGGGTGCCGACCATGGCGATCTGCGGGTCGGCCAGCAGCGCCGGATTGCCCTGCACGAACAGGATGAACGGCGGATCACTGATCTGCCGCAGCAGTGGCGGATAGTCGGGACTGTCCAGGGTCAGCAGGTGGCAGTCCGGCTGCTGCAGCCAGGCCAGGCTCTGTTCGATACCCAGCTGTATGCGCTCGTCACCCTGCTGACACTGCAGGATGCCATGCTGCACCCGGGCCGGCAGGCCCAGCGCGGTCAGCGACAGCAGATCGGTATGCAGCAGGCGGGTCGGGTCATCCAGCAGGCTCAACAACTGACGCCGTGCGGAAGGTCCCACACCGTCCAGCAGGCTCAGTGCCAGCCAGGCCTGACGACGGTCGCTCAGGTCAATGGACATGACTCAGCTGCTCGCAGAAAGGGAGAAACGGCACCACCCGTCGGGTGGTGCCGTGGGGACATCAGGGGTTGCGGACCTTGTCCTTGATCGCCAGCTGACGCTGGGCATTGAGCACTATGCCGTAGCTCATGCGCTCATAGACGCGGAACACCATCAGCAGACCGGCACGCTCGTCGGGCAGGCGTACCCGCTCGTTCTGGATGCGGTCACGCACCAGCTCACCGGTCTTGTAGATGGCCAGCACGTTGCCTTCCTTGAGGTTGTCCCGGGCACCCTTGTTGAGGATGACCACATCGTACTGACCGATCTGGGTCACGCCGTTGGGCACGTCCAGAATCAGGCCATCGACTTCACCTTCCGGATCGCTGGGGAAGAAGGTCGACGCCACAGCGCGCTCTTCGGTCTCCAGCAGGCGGTCGCCGATGCGCACTTCCTGGCGACTGCGGTTGACCATCAGGGTGGTGATATCACGCTCGGCAGCCATGACCTCGACGTTACCGATTTCCTGGGCGTGCAGGCCGAGGAATTCACCTGTCTCCGGATCGGTATAGGCCTTGCCGCGACGGTACAGACCGTAGGCGCGGATATCCTCATCCACCTCGCCACGGGCATAGACCCGGTTGCCGGCACCGGCGACCACACTTTCCGCCTCACCACCGATGATGTAGGGGGCAGCTTCCAGCTCATCGGCGCTGTCGAGAATGCGCCCGGCATTGAGGAAGGCGTTGATGGCTTCCAGCGGAATGGTCTGAATCGCCTCGGCCATGGGCGTGGAACGCACGCTCGGCGACAGTTTGATGGTGCCACCCTGCCCCCGGTTGACCGTCAGACGCGGTTGACCGTCGATATACACCAGCGAGATGATGTCGCCGGGATAGATCAGGTGGGGGTTGTTGATCTGTGGGTTGGCGTGCCAGATCTCCGGCCACTTCCACGGCAGATTGAGAAAGCGTCCGGCAATGCCCCACAGGGTATCGCCCTTCACTACCTCGTACCGTTGCGGGTGATTATCCTTGAACACCGACTCCTGCGCCTGTACCAGAACGCTCATGGTGAGCAGCACCAGGCCGAGTAATGTTTTCCTCATGACACGAATCCCTTTATTATAGAGGTCAGCACCCAGGTCCTCTGCCAAAACCGGCATGCGGACCAGCTATACTTCCAAGCTGTCTTGCATATTAGCAGCACCTTTCATTTCAGTTCTACAAGTGCATCACAAACCGACATGGCCATATTGAATATTCTTGAGTTTCCCGATCCCCGTTTGCGCACTATTGCCAAACCGGTAGTCGAGGTCGACGACCGCATCCGCCAGCTGGTGGATGACATGTTCGAGACCATGTATGCCGCGCCGGGCATCGGCCTGGCCGCTACCCAGGTGAACGTCCACGAACGGGTTATCGTTATCGATCTTTCCGAAGAACACAACGAGCCGCTGGTATTTATCAACCCGGAACTGGAAATCCTCACCGAAGAGCTGGACGAGATGCAGGAAGGCTGCCTCTCGGTACCGGGCTTCTACGAGACGGTCACCCGCCCGGAACGGGTGCGGGTCAAGGCACTGAACCGCGACGGTGAAGCCTTCGAGCTACTCTGCGAAGGCCTGCTGGCGGTGTGCATCCAGCATGAGTGCGACCACCTCAACGGCAAGCTGTTTGTGGATTATCTGTCCAACCTCAAGCGCGACCGCATCCGTAAGAAGCTGGAAAAAATCCACAAGGCCCAGGCCAACGCCTGAGCCTGACCGGTTGAAAGGCTTGCCCAGGCAAGCCTTTTTTCTTTACGCAGGACAAGAATGTGATGAACAGCGCTGATCTACGCATCGTTTTCGCCGGTACCCCGGACTTCGCCGCCGCCCACCTGCAGGCTCTGCTGCAGGCCGGGCTGAATATCGTCGCGGTCTACAGCCAGCCGGACCGCCCGGCCGGGCGCGGCCACAAGCTGACTCCCAGCGCAGTCAAGCAGCTGGCTATGCAGCATGATCTGCCGGTATATCAGCCGCAGACCCTGCGCGCGCCGGAAGCCCAGGCCGAACTGGCCGCGCTGCAGCCGGACCTGCTGGTGGTGGTGGCCTACGGTCTGATCCTGCCCCAGGCGGTACTGGATATTCCCCGCCTTGGCTGCATCAACAGCCACGCCTCACTGCTGCCACGCTGGCGCGGTGCAGCGCCGATTCAGCGGGCCATCGAAGCGGGCGACGCGGAAACCGGCGTGACCGTGATGCAGATGGAAGCCGGACTGGATACCGGCCCCATGCTGCTCAAGACCCATACTCCGATCCTGCCGGAGGATACCGGCGGCAGCCTGCATGACCGGCTGGCCGAGCTGGGCCCACCGGCGGTGCTGCAGGCGATTGCCGGACTGGCCGCAGGCACCCTGCAGGGCGAGGTACAGGACGACAGCCTGGCGACCTACGCGCACAAACTGGGCAAGGCCGATGCCCGTATCGACTGGAGCCGCCCGGCCAGCGAGCTGGCGCTGATGATCCGCGCCTTCAACCCCTGGCCACTGGCCCACGCCCGCTGGCAACAGCAGCCGCTCAAGGTCTGGAGTGCCGAAGTGGAGGCCGCTGAGGGCCAGCCCGGCGAGCTGCTCGATTGCAGCAAGCAGGGGCTGCTGGTGGCCTGTGGCGAGCAGGCCCTGCGCCTGACTCGACTGCAACTGCCCGGCGGCAAGCCGCTGGCCTTTGCCGACCTGTACAACGCCCGCCGCGACCAGTTTGTTATCGGTCAGCTGCTGGAAAACGGCCAGTGAGTCCGCGCCTGGCAGCTGCCAATGCGCTGGCCGTGGTCATGGCCGGCAAGGCCTCGCTGGGCACCAGCCTGCCCGCCCAGCTGGAGCGGGTCGCGACCAAGGATCAGGCACTGGCCCGGGAACTGGCCTTCGGCACCGCCCGCTGGTACTGGCGCCTGCAGGGGCTGGCCGACCGGCTGCTGCAGAAGCCGCTGAAGGCCGCCGACCGGGATCTCCAGGCGCTGCTGCTGGTCGGACTCTATCAACTGCTGTACACCCGTATCCCGGCCCACGCCGCCATCGACGAGACGGTCAAACTGGCCGCCAGCCTGAAGAAGAACTGGGCCAGGGGCATGCTCAATGCGGTACTGCGCCGGGCCCAGCGCGAGGGCGCCGAGCTGCTGGCGGAACTGGAGCATGATCCGGTGATCCGCGTGGCCCACCCGCGCTGGCTGCAGAAACGTCTGAAACAGGACTGGCCGGAGCACTGGGAGGCGGTCTGCGCGGCCAACAACCTGCACCCGCCGATGAGCCTGCGGGTCAACCGCCTGCGCGGCGAGCGGGACAGCTACCTGGCCCGGCTCGAGGCCGCCGATATCGCCGCCAGTCCCTGCCGGTTCAGCGCCGACGGCCTGACCCTGGCCCAGCCCTGCGATGTATACCAGTTGCCCGGTTTTGCCGCGGGTCTGGTCAGCGTGCAGGACGAAGCCGCACAGCTGGCCGCACCGCTGCTGGAACTCAAGCCGGGGCAACGGGTGCTGGACGCCTGCTGCGCCCCCGGCGGCAAGACCTGCCACATCCTCGAACTGCAACCGCAGCTCAGCGAACTGGTCGCGCTGGATCTGGAACCGGCCCGGCTGGAGCGGGTGCGGGACAACCTGCAGCGGCTGCAATTGAGCGCTACACTCAAGGCCGCCGATGGCCGGGCGCTGGACAGCTGGTGGGATGGGCAACCGTTCCAGCGCATCCTGCTGGACGCACCCTGCAGCGCCACCGGCGTGATCCGCCGCCACCCGGATATCAAACTGACCCGGCAGCCGGAGGATATTACCGCGCTGGCAACACTGCAGGGCGAGCTGCTGGACCAGCTGTGGCAGACCCTGGAGGTGGGCGGCATTCTGGTCTACGCCACCTGCTCGGTACTGCCCGAGGAGAATACCCGGGTGATCGAAGCCTTCCTGCAACGCCAGAGCGGTGCCCGGCAGTTGCCGATCAGCGCTGGATACGGGCTGGACCAACCCTGCGGACGGCAGCTGCTGCCGCAGACAGACGGGCACGACGGTTTCTATCTGGCCAAACTGATGAAGGTCGACCGGGGAGCAGCACCGGATAACAGGACGGGTGCATGAAGATCATCATTCTCGGGGCCGGGCAGGTGGGCGGCAGTCTGGCCGCCGAGCTGGCCAGCGAGGCCAACGACATCACCGTGGTTGATGTGGATGCGGTACGCCTGCGCCGGCTCGGCGACCGGCTGGATATACGCACCGTGCAGGGCCGTGGCTCGCTGCCTACGGTGCTGCGTCAGGCCGGCGCGGATGACGCAGACATGCTGATCGCGGTCACCAGCAGCGATGAGACCAACATGGTTGCCTGCCAGGTGGCCTACTCGATGTTCCGCACTCCGACCAAGATCGCCCGCATCCGCGAATCGGCCTACCTCACTCGGGATG
>JAAYHO010000191.1 GCA_012735335.1 Gammaproteobacteria bacterium | reverse complement strand
GTGCCCTGTGGCCAACCCGCAAGACTGAAGCCTGGAAATATACCCCGCTGCTGCCCCTGCAGCACGACAATCCGTCACGCTGGGCCACGGTGAACAACTGCGCCTGGCAGGAAGCGATCGACCCCATCGCGGTCGATGCTACCCGTCTGGTCTTCATCAATGGCCACTTCCGCCCGGAGCACTCCAGCGAGCTGCCCGCCGGTGTGGTGCGCTTCAGCACTGCCGACAGCGCTCAGCAGCAGCTGATTGCCAAGCACCTCGGCCAGGTGATGGACTCCTCCCTGCACCTGTTCGGCGCTCTGAACGATGCGCTGCTGGTGGATGGCATCCTGATCCACGTACCCCGCGGCCAGAAGCTGGATAAACCGGTGTATGTGGTCAACGTCGCCACCCCCGAGACGCAACCGGCCCTGAGCAACCAGCGGCTGCTGGTGGTGCTGGAAGACAATGCCGAGGCGGAACTGATCGAGCACTACGTCTCCGGTGACGAGCAGCAGAACCTGTTCGTCAACAGCCAGACCGAGGTGGTGGTGGGCAACAACGCCCAGATGCAGCACTACCGCATCAACCTTGAGCAGGAAGACCTGCTGCACGTCGGTGGCATCCATGTGGATCTGCACCGCGATGCGCGCTTCCTCGGCTTTACCCTGGCCCAGGGCAGCCGCCTCAAGCGGATCGACTACCACGTCAATCACCGGGGCGAGGGCGCCCATCTGGGGCTGAACGGCGTGTACCTGCCGCGCAACAAGCAATTGATCGACTATCACACCAACGTCGAGCACCGGGTAGCCCATTGCACCACCGATGAAGTCTTCCGGGGCATCATCGGCGACTCGGCCAAGGCAGTCTTCAACGGCCGCATCCATATCCATCAGGATGCGCAGAAGACCTTTGCCGAGATGAGCAACCGCAACCTGCTGACCTCGCCGACTGCGGAGATCAATACCAAGCCGGAATTGGAGATCTACGCCGACGACGTGCGCTGCGGTCACGGTGCGACCATTGCCCAGCTGGACGAGACCTCGATCTTCTATCTGCAGAGCCGTGGTGTGACCCGGGAAGAGGCGATCCGCATGCTCAGCTTCGGCTTTATCAACGAGCTGCTCAACGAGGTGCCCGAGCAGGCGATCCAGGACTATCTGCGCCCACGCCTGACCACCCTGTTCGGTCAGACCGACGAAAAACTGGGACACATGAACTATGAGTGAAGCGGCGCTGGCAACCCGCAGTCGTTTTGATGCGGAACAGGTACGCAAGGACTTTCCGATCCTGCACCAGCAGGTGCACGGCAAGCCACTGGTATACCTGGATAACGCCGCCACCACACAGAAACCCGAGGCGGTGATCCAGGCTATCGTTGATTACTACCGCAACGATAACAGCAACGTGCACCGGGGCGCCCATGCCCTGGCCGAGCGGGCTACCGACCAGTTCGAGCAGGCCCGGGTCAAGGTGGCGCAGCTGCTCAACGCCGCCGAGCCCAGAGAAATCATCTGGACCCGGGGCACTTCGGAAAGCATCAACCTGGTAGCCGCCAGCTGGGGTCGCAGCCAGCTCAAGGCCGGTGACCGCATCCTGGTCTCGGCCATGGAACACCATTCCAACATAGTGCCCTGGCAGATGATCGCCGAGCAGATGGGCGCGACTGTCGAGCCTATACCGGTAGACAGCGCCGGTACCCTGGATCTGGCAGCGCTGGAAGGCATGCTGGATGAGCGGGTACGCATGGTTGCCTGTGGGCATGTATCCAACGCCCTGGGCAGCGTGAACCCGGTCCGGCAGATCATCGAGCTGGCCCATTCGGTCGGCGCGGTCTGTCTGATTGATGGGGCCCAGGCCATGAGCCACCTGCGGGTGGACGTGCAGGCGCTGGATTGCGACTTCTATGTGTTCTCCGCGCACAAGATGTTCGGTCCCACCGGCGTTGGCGTGCTTTATGGCAAGGCCGCGCTGCTGGAGGCCATGCCGCCTTACCAGGGCGGTGGCGAGATGATCGAGACGGTCAGTTTCAGCGGTACCACCTGGAACCAGCTGCCCTACAAATTCGAGGCAGGCACACCGGATATCGCCGGAGTGATTGCCCTGGGGGCGGCGGTGGACTACCTGCAGAGCATTGACCGGGACGGCGCCGAGGCGCACGAGCGGGATCTGCTGGAATATGCCGAGGCCAAGGCGCGGGCCATGCCGGGCATCACCCTGGTGGGTACCGCTGCCGAGCGTACCGGCGTGCTGAGCTTTCTGCTGGATGGCACCCACCCGCATGATGTGGGCATGCTGCTGGACCAGCAGGGTGTCGCAGTACGCACCGGCAACCACTGCGCCCAACCGATCATGGACCAGTACGGCATCCCCGGAACCGTGCGGGCCAGCTTCTGTTTCTACAACACCAGAGCGGATATCGATCGTCTGTTCGAGGCTCTGGTCAAGGCAAAACAGTTTCTTGTCGAGGAGTAGGAAAATGACTGTTCAAGCATTTGATCCGTCCAGTCAGGTGGTCTCCGTGACCCCGAAGGCACTGGAGCATTTCCGTCGGCAGATCACCCGCGAGCCGGGCAAGTCGGTGCGCCTGAGCGTGAAGAAGAGCGGCTGTACCGGCTTCATGTACGTTATCGATATGGTCGAGCAGGGCGCCGAAGGTGACCTGCATTACCAACTGGATGACCAGGTAGAGCTGCTGGTGGACGCCAGCAGCCTGAATGTCCTGTCCGGCACCGAGATTGACCTGGTGACCGAGGGCATCAACCGGCAGATCCGCTTCACTAACCCCAACGTCAAAGACCAGTGTGGTTGCGGCGAAAGCTTCAGTGTGAGTTGAAATGGAAAGACGCATGGTAGTGGCGCGGGCTGAATGCCCCGCGCGGCGAGTTCCCGATGGTACTCCGCTGGTTATTCCGCAGGACACCTTCGTCACCATCACCCAGGCGCTGGGTGGCAACTATACGGTGACCTATAACGGGCAGATGGTGCGGGTGGATGGCACCGACGCGGAAAAGCTCGGCCTGGAGCCGGAGCTGCTCAGCTTCCCACCGGCTACTGACGACCAGATCCGCGAGGAGGACGTCTGGACCGCTCTAAAGAGCGTCTATGACCCCGAGATTCCGGTCGACCTGGTCAATCTGGGGTTGATCTACTCGGTCGATATCGATCAGCAGGGCAAGCGGGTGAACATCACCATGACCCTGACTGCCCCTGGCTGCGGCATGGGCCCGGTACTGGTCGGTGATGTGGAATACCGGGTACGTCTGGTGCCCAATGTCGACCAGGTTCATGTAGAGCTGGTATTTGATCCACCGTGGAGTCGGGAGATGATGAGCGAGGAAGCTCAACTCGAAACCGGCATGTTTTTCTAAGGGCGTTTCATGAGTCAATTCGGTACCGAGATTACCAGCGACGAGATCCTCGACACCCTGGCGTTCTTCGACAGCTGGGAAGATCGCTACAAATACATCATCGACCTGGGGCGTGAGCTGCCACCCCTGGATGAGCAGCACCGTACCGAGCAGAACCTGGTGCGCGGTTGCCAGAGCCAGGTGTGGCTGACCAGCCGTGTCGAGAACGGTGTGCTGTATTTTGATGCCGACAGCGATGCCTTTATCGTCAAAGGGCTGCTGGCGGTGGTACTGGCTGCCTACAACGGTCGCTCGCCGGAGGCGATACTGGCCTTCGACATCGAAGACTATTTTGCCCGGCTGAATCTGCTCAAGCATCTGAGCGTGACCCGAGGCAATGGCCTGCGCGCCATGGTCAAACGCATCCGGGATACCGCAGAAGCCCTGTAAAAACAATGGCCTTCGGCCATTGTATGCGGTTCCGGTTCGAGGTAGCCTAGCCGCAAGAACAAGATGCGGATCTGCACATGCACAATATCTGGAGCCGCCTGCGTAATGACGCCCAACTGGCGATCATCACCTGCGCGGGCCTGCTTGGTCTGGTGAGCCTGAGCCCCTTTGCTTTCTATCGATGGGTGCAGGGGGATCTGGCGATGGTGGTCATAGACTCGCTGCTGACCCTGTTTACCGCGTTTGCCCTGTACGTATCCTGGTTCCATAACAAGGCCGCCCTGGCCGGTCAGATTCTCGGCGTACTGTACGCCATAGGCGCAACCATAGTTGCAGTGCTGCTCCCGGAAAGCGGCCTGTACTGGTTCTACTGCGTCATCCTGTTCAACTTCTTCATCATGCCGCCGCTGCGCAGCACCATCATCACTCTGGCCTCACTGGCGGTGTTGTGCGGCTATGGCTGGCTGTTTGCCGGGGTGTTCAAGGATGCCCAGCACCTGATCCTGTTTGCCGCCACCAGTCTGGTCTGCTCGCTGTTCGCCTACATGTTCGCCTGGCGTACCACGCAACAGCGCCGTCGGCTGCAGCAACTGGCCAACATGGACCCGCTGACCGGCATAGGTAACCGCCGCACGCTGATGAACGAGATGGAAATTGCCCTGGCCAATTACCGTCGCCATGGCACGCCCTGCGGGCTGCTGTTGCTGGATATCGATCATTTCAAGAGCATCAATGACAGCTTCGGGCATGCCGAAGGTGATCGGGTGCTGGTCGAACTGGCTCGGCTGGTATGGAAGAGCTCACGGCGCACCGACCGGTTGTTTCGGCTCGGCGGCGAGGAGTTTGTTCTGTTGCTGCCCAATATCGATATGGCCGGGCTGACCACGGCCGGGCAGAGCATTGTGCTGACCGTTGCCGGCCAGCTGCGCAGCTGTGGCAAGCAGGTGACGGTATCCATCGGCGGCGCATTGCTGGAGCCCGGCGATGACAGCATCAGCTGGATGCACCGCGCCGATGTCTGTCTCTATCAGGCCAAGGCTGCCGGGCGCAACCGCAGCATCATCCATTCCCCGGCGATCAATCACTGACAGTAAAACCCCTGCCCGCATAGTGTCATTATGGTATTATTTTGACTTTTCCGCCGGGGAGTAGGGGCTTTGCTGTCACTTGTGTCTGGATTGCGCCAGCCTGTTCGTATCCTGCTGGCAATGATCCTGCTGGCTGCCCCGCACATGGCCTGCGCCCTGAGTATGGCCTTCATCAATCCGGGCAAGAGCACCGAGCCTTACTGGATACTGGCCACCGATGCCATGCAGCAGGTGGCAACCAGCCTGAATATCGAGCTGGAAGTACTGACCGCCGAGCGGGATTATCTGGCGCAGATCCGTCTGGTTGAATCCCTCGCCGAGCGGCCCGAGGCGGCGCGCCCGGATTACCTGATTGTCGCTGGAGAAAAGGCCACCCTGCTGGGGCAGCTGGAGGCGGCGGAGCGGGCCGGTATCCCGGTGTTTCTGGCGTTCAATGCGGCCCAGGCCAGCCGCGAGCAGGTGGGAGAGCCGCGCCAGCGCTTCAGCCAATGGCTCGGCAGCCTGTCACCGCTGGCGGAGGAGGGCGGTTACCTGAGCGCCCGGGCGCTGATCACCCACGCTCTGGAGACGCTGCCCGAGGGCACGGCACTGAACATGCTGGCACTGTCCGGTGATCGCTCCACCCACACCTCACTGCAACGCAACCGCGGTCTGCAGCAGGCGCTGGCGGAATTTCCCCAGGTCACTCTGCTGCAACAGGTGTATGCAGACTGGTCGTATGACAAGGGGCTGCTGCAATCCAGCCATCTGCTGCGCCGTTACCCGGACGTGAATCTGATCTGGAGTGCCAGCGACCTGCAGGCCTTCGGCGCGATTCAGGCCCTGCACGAAAGCGGCCGAACACCGGGCCAGGACGTGCTGGTGTCCGCCATGAATGCCACCCAGGCCGGGCTGGAAGGGCTGTTGCGTGGAGAACTGACTGCCCTCAGCGGTGGTCATCATATAGCCGGGGCCTGGTCCATGGTGCTGTTGCATGATTACCACCATGGGCTGGATTTCATCGAGGCTGACGGCAACACCGAGCTGGCCTACTCGATGTTTGCGCTGATTGATCAGGCCAGCGCCAGACATCTGCTGGAGCGGCGCAGACTGGGACGGCCCATGGACTTCTGCCCCTACAGCCGGGTGTGCAACCCCTCGCGCACCCAGTATGACTTTTCCTACGCCAGGTGGCTGGATATCAAATGACCGCAAAACGCACCCGGTTCCGTTCCTTCAGGCGTCGCCTGCTGCTTCGGCTGCTGTTGCTGGCCCTGGTGGCCATGCTGCTGGCGTCCATCGCCCAGGTATTTCTGATCAGCCATGCGGTGCAACGGCAGCAGGAGTCGGTGTTGCATGACCTGGCCGCCACCCTGGTACCGCAGCTGCAGAGTGCCCTGTGGGATATCGAGGTTGCCACCCTGGAGCGGCAACTGGCACGCATGCTCGAGCTGGAGGATGTTTCCGCTGTGCAGCTGCAGTCGGAAACCGGGCTGGATATGCACTTCGGCCAGCCCACCGGCACGCGGGCAGCGGATACCCGGCTGGTCATTTATTCCCCGCTGAATGAACAGCAGCGTCTGGGTGAGCTGCATATCCACTTCGACAAGGAGCGGCTGGCCGGTCTCATTCGCGGATCGATCATTCAGCGGGTGCTGGAGCTCTCCCTCTATACCCTGGTGCTGTTCGCCATTCTGTACCGTGCCCTGTATCGGGATATCGGCCAGCCGCTGCAACTGATCGCAGGCTATGTGGCCAGGTTGAAGCCGCAGAAGAATGCGCCACGCTTGATTCTGGCGCGCCAGCCGCGCCGCTGGCACGACGAGGTGGACCTGATTTCCCAGGGCTTCGATACCCTGCGCGAAGGCATGCGGCATTATGCCGAACAGCACGAAACAGCCATTGAACAACTGGCCCGGGAGCGGGACAGCCTGGACCGGCGGGTGGCCGAGCGTACCTCGGAGCTGGCCTATCTGAATGGCTATCTGCAGCTGATTTCCGGTACCAGCCTCAAGCTCATGCACCTGCGCAAGTCGCAGTATCCGCAGGCCATGGCCCAGACACTGCAGTCGCTGGGGCAATACCTGCATCTGGATGCCTGCGCGCTGTTCGACAACCAGCAGCTGCGCGTGCACTGGATGAGGCAGGAAGACCCTGGCTGGCTGGCCCAGTTCGAGCTGCAACGGGTACCGGACTGCGCGCCTGGCTGGTCAGTCTCCCGGCTGGATGAGCGCACACTGATGGTGTCCTTCTCCAGCCCACAGCGGCGCTTCACCTATGCGGTGCGCGGAGCGGCGGCGCAGAATGTCGGGCCGGAACAGGAAGGGCTGATTCAGGGAGTGGGCCAGTGGCTGTTCAGTCTGCTGCAGCATTGGGATCATGTGATCGGGCTGGAACAGGCGCAGCAGGAGCTGCTGGAAATGTCCCGCACCGACCCCCTGACCAGACTCGCCAACCGCCGCCACTTCGAGCAGCATCAGGTGGATGAGCTGCACCGCGCCCAGCGCATGGGCTATCCGGTGAGCCTGCTGATGCTGGATGTGGACTTCTTCAAGGCCTTCAATGATCACTATGGGCATGCCGAAGGCGATGCCTGTCTGGTGGCACTGGCGGTACTGTTCAAGAAGCGTTTCAAGCGTGCCGGAGAAA
Organism: Gammaproteobacteria bacterium; assembly: GCA_012735335.1. Classification (GTDB taxonomy): domain Bacteria; phylum Pseudomonadota; class Gammaproteobacteria; order Pseudomonadales; family Pseudomonadaceae; genus Halopseudomonas. Next base: position 299 of record JAAYHO010000191.1, on the reverse strand, counting down.
TGGTCGCGCGGGTAGGAGGTGAGGAGTTTGCCGTATTGCTGCCGGGCATGGATCTGCAGGCGGCGCAGGAGGCGGCGGAGCTGCTGCGCCTGGCGGTAGCCGATCTGCAAATTCCCCATACCGGATCGAGCTGGGGCAGGGTGACGATCAGCACCGGTATCGCCCAGTGGTCAGTGGCACAGGGCGGTGATACCGAACAGATTATCGACAGTCTGATGCGTACCGCCGATGCCGGGCTCTACCAGGCCAAGCGCCAGGGCAGAAACCAGGTGGTTGCGGCCCGCGCTGATAGGGTCAGC
>JAAYHO010000190.1 GCA_012735335.1 Gammaproteobacteria bacterium | reverse complement strand
GGTTGCTGCAGATTGCACTCGTAGACGATGCGGCCCGGGTCGGGCACCATCATCAGAATGCGGTCGGCCAGGCGCACCGCTTCCATCAGGTCGTGGGTGATCATCAGTACCGCAGAACCCTGGGTCTGCACCTGCTCCTCCAACTGGCGATAAAGCTCGGCCTTCAGACCGATATCCAGTGCCGAGAAGGGCTCGTCGAGCAACAGCAGGTCGGGCCTGATCGCCAGCGCCCGGGCCAGCGACACCCGGCTTTGCATGCCGCCGGACAGTTCATGGGGATACTTGTGCAGGTCGTCCTCATCCAGCCCCATGCGCTCGGCCAGTGCGGCAGCCTGACGTTGCCGTGCGGCCCGGGGTACACCGAGGGCCTTGAGGCCGAGGGCGATATTGTCCGCAGCGGTTTTCCAGGGCATCAGCCGCGGCTCCTGAAACACGCAGGCCATGCCGCGGAAGGTGGATTGCATGACCACCTCCGAGGGCGTCAGCAGCCCGGCGACGATATGCAGCAGGGTGCTCTTGCCGCAGCCGGAGGGGCCGACCAGCGCCAGGGTTTCCCCGGCATACAGATCCAGCCCGACATCGGTCAGCACCTCGGTCACCCCGTAGCGGTGATACAGGTGGCGGATATGCAGTTTGCTCATGTGTCCGGCTCCGTACGCCAGCGTTCCACCCGCCGTTTGATCGGCTCCAGCAACAGGTACTCGAAGGCCAGCAGCAGGCCCAGCACCGCAACGATCCAGCCCAGCGACGAGGCCGTATCCAGTTGCGCACGGGACACCGCCAGCGCCGCGCCGACGCCATCCACTGTGGTCAGCAGCTCGGCCATCACCACCACCTTCCAGGAGGTACCCAGCGCGGTAATCCAGGCCGGGAACAGATAGGAGGTGATATGCGGCAGATACAGGTCGGTGAGCAGCATGCGCCAGGGCAGGCGGTAGGCCAAGGCAACATCCTTGAGCTTGTTGTCCAAGGTGCGACCGCCCTGCATGGCCCCGGCGAAGACGATCGGGAAGCAGGCGATAAACACGGTAAACACTGGCGTGGCATCGCCCATGCCAAACCACAGCATGGCCAGCACCAGCCAGGCAATCGGCGGCATGCCCAGCAGCAGGGTGACCAGCGGGCGGGACATCATCGCCGCAGTCATCGAGCGTCCGGCCAGCAGGCCGAGCAGGGTGCCGGCAGCCAGCGCCATACCCAGCCCATACAAGGTGCGGCGGGCGGAAATGATCAGCTCCGGCAGGGCCTGGCCGCTGTCGAACATGCTGCCCAGCTGCTGCAGGGTGGCCACCGGGCCGGGCAGAATCAGATCACCATAGACCCGTCCGCCCAGCTCCCACAGGGCGCAGAACAGCAGAATGCTGGACACCGCACCCCAGCCACTCCACAGATAGCCAAGGGTGGCCCCCAGCGCATTGCGCAGTGAACGCAGAAGGTTCACGGCTGTTGTCCGTAGAACGCCGCATCCGGCAGCTTGCCACCCACGGTCGCAGGCTGGCGCTCCAGCAGCAACTGCAGGAACTGCTCCAGCTCCGGGCGTGCATCGGCGGCGTTGGCGTAGTGCCTGGGCAGGCTATTGATCGAATCGGTGGCCGCCTCGGCGGTGAGCATGTCGATATGCCGCGCGGCCAGCTCGCCGCATTCCACCGGCTGCGCCAGGCACCACTGATGCGAGGCGGCATAGGCCGCTTCCAGGGTCTGCACCAGTTGCTCATCCAGCCGCGCCTCGCCCAGCACCACCATCCCGGCCTGGGGGATACGCGCCTCGGTCTGCAACAGACGCCCCCATTCGGCCTGTAGATCGACACTGCGGTACAACTCCGGGGCCACCACCGACACCGGGAAGGACCGGGTCTTGCGCAGCGCCATGGATATCGCCGGCTCGGCCAGCAGGGCGTGATCCAGACGGCGCATGATCAGCAGCTGCATGGCATCCATCGGCGTGGCCATATAGCGCACGGTAAAGTCCCGGCGCGGGTCCAGCCCGGCTCGCTCGGCGAGGAAGCTGAAGACGATATCCGGCATATCGGCGCGGAACGGCACGGCGATCTCCTGGCCCTTGAAATCGGCCAGGGTCTGCATGTCCGGGTTGCGCGACACCAGCCACAACATGCCCCACACCGACACGTTGGCCAGCCGCAGCGGCACCTTGCGGTTGTACAGATTGGCCGCGACGTTGGTTGGCATGGCAGTGAAATCGGCACCCCCCTCCAGCGTCAGCGCGCGCAACTGATCCGGGTTGCTCCACAGGCGGAACTCCACCTGCTCGGCCACCCCCTCCAGCGCACCGCTTTCCAGCATATGCAGAAGAGGATAGGACACCGTCGTCTGCGGCCCGGCCAGGGTCAGGTGCTCACGGGACACAGGCTCCGCCACCGCCGAAAACGACAGCGCCGCAGCCAACAGGGCGCCGCAGTAACGGCGCAGGGAAAATCCGGTAATGATTCGCATAAGCGCAGTATATGGGCTCTGTTGTCGAAGAGACATGACAAATATCAAGGCGGAAAAGCAAACGGGGTCAGATCGGAATGGCATTTACTTAAGAAAGAGCGGCGGTACGACTATCTGCCCTGGAAAAGCGCATACTCTCTTTCATCATTGCGAGGAGGCGTGGCCGACGCGGCAATCCAGTGATCTCAGGCGACGCCGCGCCCATGGATTGCCGCGCCCTTCGGGCTCGCAATGACGGAGTGTTTCGCTGGAGCAGCGAGAAGCCGGGGCTCGTCAACCCCGGGTGTGGTATCAGTTCCTGGCGATCAGGTTGCCGGCGTGCAGGCCGCATTCCTTCTGAGTGGCTTCTTCCCACCACCAGCGGCCTTCGCGTTCGTGCTGGTTGGGCAGGACAGGGCGGGTGCAGGGTTCGCAGCCGATACTGACAAAGCCGCGCTCGTGCAGTTTGTTGTAGGGAATCTCCAGCATGCGGATGTAGTTCCATACATCTTCGCTGCTGTAATTGGCCAGCGGGTTGAATTTGATCAGCTGTTTGTCGGGGCCGGAGAAACCGCCGTCAATTTCGACCACGGGCACGTTGCTGCGGGTGCCGGGGCTCTGGTCCTTGCGTTGGCCGGTGATCCAGGCATCGACGGTGGCCAGTTTACGGCGCAGCGGGGCGATCTTGCGGATGCCGCAGCACTCGCCGTGGCCGCTTTCATAGAAGTCGAACAGACCCTTTGCCTTTACATAAGCTTCCAGCGCCTGCTGGTCGGGAGACAGCACTTCCAGCTGGATGCCGTAGTGCTTGCGCACTTCTTCGAGGAAGCGATAGGTTTCCGGGTGCAGGCGGCCGGTGTCGAGGGTGAAGACCTTGAGGTTGGGGTTGATCTTCCAGGCCATGTCCAGCACTACGATGTCGTCCGCGCCGCTGAAGGACAGCCACAGGTCATCGAAATGCTCGAAGGCCAGTTTCAATACATCCTGGGGCGACTTGCTGGCGTATTCGACTGCCAGGGCTTCTACATCAAACAGCGTGGTGGACATCAGGCTCTCCTGCGGTGCGGCCATCTGCGGGCCATCTGGGAACTGCGTATTCTAGCAAGCGGGGCTTAGTACTTCTTCTGCTATTTAGTTATATTTTTATGCTTTCGTGTTATCAATAAGCGGCCATTGGCCGGGCTGATATTGCGCCGGGCAAGCGGAGCCGGTAGATTGTGACGCCAGTTCCATCACCCATTCTATTGGATCCCCATCACTGCATCAGGAGTACTCTGTGGAAATCGCCTGCCTTGACCTCGAAGGTGTTCTGGTCCCCGAAATCTGGATAGCCTTTGCCGAGAAAACCGGTATCGCCGAGCTGCGCGCCACCACCCGGGATATTCCTGATTACGACGTGCTGATGAAGCAGCGCCTGCGCATTCTGGATGAGCATGGCCTGAAGCTGGGCGATATCCAGGAAGTGATCGGCACGCTGAAGCCGCTGGAGGGTGCAGTGGAGTTCGTTAACTGGCTGCGTGAGCGCTTCCAGGTGGTGATCCTGTCGGATACTTTCTATGAGTTCTCTCAACCGCTGATGCGTCAGCTGGGCTTCCCGACACTGCTGTGCCACAAGCTGATTACCGATGAAAATGATCGGGTGGTGGATTATCAGCTGCGCCAGAAGGACCCCAAGCGTCAGTCGGTTCTTGCACTGCAGACCCTGTACTACCGGGTGATCGCCGCCGGTGACTCCTACAACGACACCACCATGCTGGGTGAAGCCGATGCCGGGATCCTGTTCCATGCGCCGGACAACGTCATCGCCGAATTCCCGCAGTTCCCGGCGGTGCATACCTTCGAGGATCTGAAGAAGGAATTCATCAAGGCGTCGAATCGGCCGTTGAGTTTGTAATATCCCGGGAGGGACGAGCACCAGCTCGTCCTTTGGGTCTGGCTGTGAGTTCGGCGTTGCCGAAGAGTCTGCTCATCGAGCTGGTGCTCGACGTTCCCGGAGCTGCCAACCCCTGGCGGCCGGGATGGACCCCGGCCCTCCATCAGATTCCCAGTGTTTCCAACAACATCCGCACCTTCGCCAGACTCTCCTCATACTCCTCCGCACCAACCGAGTCGGCAACGATGCCGCCGCCGCCCCAGCAGTACAGGTGGTGGTTCTGGTGCACCAGGCTGCGGATGGCGATGTTCAGGTCCATCTGGCCTTCACAGCCGATGTAGCCGATGCTGCCGCAGTACAGGCTGCGTCTGACCGGTTCCAGTTCCTCGATGATCTGCATGGCGCGGATCTTCGGGGCACCGGTGATGGAACCGCCGGGGAAGGCGCTGGCCAGCAGGGTCAGGGCGTCCTGATCGGGGGCCAGGGTGCCGGTGATGCTGCTGACCAGGTGGTGCACGTTGGGGTAGCTTTCGATGCTGAACAGCTCGGGCACCCTGACGCTGCCGAAGGCGCAGGCGCGGCCCAGGTCGTTGCGCAGCAGGTCCACTATCATCAGGTTTTCTGCCCGGTCCTTGGGGCTGTTGCGCAGTTCTTCGGCCAGTGCCCGGTCCTGCTTGGGGGTGGTGCCCCGGGGGCGGGTGCCCTTGATCGGGCGGGTTTCCACCTGGCTGTCGACGACCTTGATGAAACGCTCCGGGGACAGGCTGAGCACGGCGTGCTCCGGTGATTCCAGATAGGCGGCAAAGGGGGTAGGGCAGGCCTGGCGCAATTGGTCATAGGCGCTCAGTGGGTCGCCCTGACAGGGAGCTGAGAAGCGTTGGGTCAGGTTGACCTGGTAGCAATCGCCGTCGTGGATGTACTGCTGAATGCGCCCGAATGAGCGCAGGTATTGGCTCTGGCTCTGGTCAGGCGCAAAGGGTTGTTGCAGGGCAAAGCGGCCTGCTGCGGGTGCTGCCGCTGACAGACGCGCCAGCAATTGCTGGCGAGCTGCCGAGGACAGGCTGGGATGACAGACCAGCCAGCGGCGCTGCAGCTGGTGGTCGCTGACCAGGCTCCAGTTGTAGATGCCCAGTTGCAGGTGCGGTAGGGTGATATCCGCCCGTGCCTGCTGCGGCAGCTTCTCCAGCGCACGGCCGAAATCGTAACTGATAAAACCCAGTGCTCCAGCGCCGAAGGGCAGCTGCACCGAGTCCGGCCAGTGGGCCGGTCCGAGTTCGGCCAGTGCGCTGCGCAGCCGTGCCAGTGTCTGCTGGCCTGACTCGTCAGGTAGCGGGCTAACAAGTTCCAGCGGTCCGGCGCTGAGGATGCTGTAGCGGCCGCGCGGGTCGCTGCTGGCGGCGGAGTCCAGCAGTACCGGGTGCCCCAGTTGCCGAACGGCCAGCAGCCCCGGCAGCGGGTCGGCTTGCCAGGGCAGTTCGGTGAGGTGGTAGCGGCGGGTCATGCGTCGGGGGCGGAGGATTCCGGTTCCGGCGCTGGGGCTTCATCGGCGCTGAGAAACACCGGTTTGCCGAAGTGCTTCTGTGAGAAGGCCATGCGCTCTTCCACCGTTTCGGTCTTGCCGGCTTTCTTCAACTCGGCAATATGCCGCTCTACCGTATGGCAGCGATGGGTCAGACCGGCATCGTTGGCAATCTGGATATTCAGGCCGGGACGGGCGTTGAGCTCCAGAATCAGCGGGCCTTTCTTCTCGTCCAGCACCAGGTCCACGCCGATATAGCCCAGCCCGGACAGCTCGTAGCAGGAGGTGGCCAGGCGCATGAAGCCGTCCCAGTCGGGCAGTTGTACGCCAGCTACCTCGTTGGCGGTATCCGGGTGCTTGCTGATCTTGTTGTTCAGCCAGGTGCCCTTGAGGGTGACGCCGGTGGTCAGATCCACGCCCACACCAATCGCCCCCTGGTGCAGGTTGGCCTTGCCGCCGGACTGGCGTGTGGGCAGGCGCAGCATGGCCATGACCGGGTAACCCAGCAGGACGATGATGCGGATGTCCGGCACCCCTTCATAGCTGATGCTCTTGAAGATGGGGTCGGGCTTGACCCGATATTCGATCAGCGCCCGGTCCCGGTGACCGCCCAGCGAGTACAGCCCGGAGATGATGTTGGACAGGTGGTGCTCGATCTCGTCGTGGCTGTCGATCTTGCCCGATACCGTGCGATAGCGGCCTTCATAACGGTCGCCGATCACCAGGATGCCGTCACCACCGGCGCCCTGGGCCGGCTTGATGACGAAGTCCTTGTGGCCTTCCACCAGCTTGTCGAACTTGCCGATGTCCTTCTCGGTATCGATGATGCCGTACATCTCGGGGACGTTGATGCTGGCGGCGATGGCGCGCTCCTTGGTCAGGATCTTGTCGTCCACCACCGGATACAGGTGCCGCTTGTTGTACTTGAGCACGTAGTCGGCGTTACGGCGGTTGATGCCCATGACGCCTGCGTCGCTCAGTGCCTTCCAGGTTTTCCAGAAAAACATGCGGCTGCCCTCAACCCTGCTTGGTCAGCGCCTTGAAGCGCATCAGTTCAGTCAGGCGATAGCCGCGGTAGCGACCCATGGCCAGCATGAAGCCCACCAGTACCAGCAGGATGGCCGGGAAGGTGAACACGAAGTAGGTCAGCTCCGGAATGCTCATCAACATGTGCGACAGGGTCGCGGCGATCAGAGTGCCCACGGCGACCTTGAACGAGTGACCGCCACCGCGCTCTTCCCAGGTGATCGACAGGCGCTCGATGGTCATGGTCAGGATCACCATCGGGAACAGCGATACCGACAGGGCGCGTTCGATCCCCAGCTTGTGGCTGAACAGGCTGATCACCGCGATGATGATCACCACGAAGGTCAGCACGATGGACAGGCGTGGCAGCATCTGCAGCTTGAGGTGTTCCAGATAGGAACGCAGTGACAGGCCCAGGGCGGTGATCAGGGTAAACAGCAGGATACCCCAGCCGACCTGAGTCTCGCGGAAGGCCAGCGCGATCAGCACCGGGGTGAAGGTACCCAGGGTCTGCACTCCGATCAGGTTGCGCAGCACCAGGATCACCAGCACGCCGATCGGGATCATGATCATCACCTGATAGACCTGCTGGGCCTGCAGCGGCAGGCCGTACAGGGAGTATTCCAGCAGCGCCGAGGGATTGGCCTCGGTGGTCATCTTGGCCAGGCGCAGGGCGTTCATTTCGCTGTTGTTGATGGTGAAGCTGACGTTACCGGTGCGGCCGCCTTCCAGGGTCAGCAGCGGCTGGTTGCCGGTCCACCACACCATGCGGTTCTCGGGCATGCCCTGTTGGCCGGTCTCCGGGTGGAAGTACAGCCAACGTTCGCCGTTGTGGCTGCGCAGCCACAGCTCCGGCTCCTGATTGGCCGAGGGCTCCAGGCGGATGGTATGCACCAGCTCCAGCGGGATGCGGGCGTTGGACAGCAGCAGGTCAATCACCCGGGCCTTGTTCAGTGCGGTGGCCTGGCCGTCCAGCAGCAGGCGCACGTTGTCGTCGGTAATGTCGTTGACCCGGCGAATGGTCTCGCTGATGAAGGTTTCGATATCTGCCGAGTGCTGGCGAATGGGGTCGATCAGTGCGTCGGCGGCGACCTGCTCGGGACCTTCCAGGGCGATCGGCTGGCGCGCCGCAGGCGGCGCAGCTTCCACCCGCTCGGTACCGTAGCGCTTGGTCAGTACCATGCGGTAATACAGGGTCTGCGAGCCGCTGGCACGGCGCGCGGACCAGGTGACCCGACGGTTGCCATTGACCTGGTTGACGCTGACACCATAGTTGTTGGAGATGAAGCTTTCGTTGAGGCTGACAAATTCCTGATTCAGCGGCGGAATGAACAGCTGTGCCTTGACCGGAACCCCGGTACTGGCACGGAAATCGACTTTCGCATCCAGACTCCAGATGTCATCGGTTTCGTCTTCGCGTACCGGTATGTCCAGTACATAGATCTGATAACCGGTAATCAACAGACCCAGACCGACCATAAGGACAATCAGGATTTTCAGGTGCGTATTGATCGATTGCATGGCGTTCTCAGCGGCAGTTTCTGACTGCTGCTCCATTCCCTGGATGTGCGGAAAGGACAGCGTTTGACGGGTGCGATAGTAGCACGCAAGCAGACCGGCACCCAGTACCGGAAGTTCCCCGGGGTAAAGATTTAATATTCTGATTGGCTGATATGGATTGTTGACAATCTGGCGGGATGGCTGGCACTATCGCCCTCAGTTACCGGCTTTTCGCCTGGGAAATGAATGAGGTTGTATACAATTGGCCGAAATCGACAGCCTGATCCCCGCCGCAACCCTGTCTGATGGAGCCTTCCAGCTCCTGCAGACGGCGATCGTCAAGGGTGAGATTCCCCCGGGTACCCGGATCAGTGAGCAATTCCTGTCTTCTACCTACGGCATCAGCCGCGGGCCGCTGCGCGAGGCCATCCGCCGTCTGGAAGGTCGGCGTCTGGTAGTGCGGGTGCCGCATGCCGGGGTGCGGGTGGTCTCGCTCAGCTATGAAGAGCTGATCGAGCTGTACCATGTACGCGAAGCTCTGGAAGGCATGGCCTGTCGCCTGGCGGCGCAGAACATGACCGATGAGGAGATCGAGCGGCTGCGCGAGGTGCTGGACACCCACGAGCGCCATGCCGGGCTCAAGGCCAACCAATCCTACTATCAGCAGGAAGGCGATCTGGATATCCACTTCGTCATCATCCAGGGCAGCAAGAATCAGACGCTCAGCGACATGCTCTGTGCTGATCTCTACCATCTGGTGCGCATGTACCGCTACAAGTTTTCAACCACGCCCAAGCGCCCGCAGCAGGCGTTTGCCGAACACCATCGCATTATTGAAGCCATCGCCGACCGTGATGGTGAACTCGCGGAGATGCTGATGCGCCGTCATATCAGCGCATCTCGCCGCAATATCGAGCGCCGTATGCTGGAGCAGCGCGACGCTAATACATCCTCAGGAGGGAAATAGGCAATGAACAAGACCCCAGGTCAGAAGTTTCGTCAGGCATTGGCCGAAGAACAACCGTTGCAGGTGATCGGTGCCATCAATGCCAACCATGCCTTGCTCGCCAAGCGCGCTGGCTTCAAGGCCATTTACCTGTCCGGTGGTGGCGTGGCCGCAGGCTCGCTGGGCATGCCGGATCTGGGTATCAATACCCTGGAGGATGTGCTGATCGACGTGCGCCGGATTACCGATGTGTGCGATCTGCCGCTGATGGTGGATATCGATACCGGCTTTGGTCCCAGTGCCTTCAATATCGAGCGTACGGTCAAGAGCCTGATCAAGGCCGGTGCCGCTGCGGCGCATATCGAGGATCAGGTCGGTGCCAAGCGCTGCGGTCACCGTCCGGGCAAGGAAATCGTCTCCACCGAGGAGATGGTTGACCGGGTGCGCGCGGCTGCTGATGCCAAAACCGATCCGGATTTCTTCCTGATCGCCCGTACCGATGCCATCCAGGCAGAAGGTGTGGACGCTGCGCTGGAGCGCTGCAAACGCTACGTCGAGGCCGGTGCCGATGCGATTTTCGCTGAAGCCGCCTACGATCTGCCGACCTACGAGCGCTTTGTCAAAGAGCTGAATGTGCCGATCCTGGCCAACATTACCGAGTTCGGTGCCACGCCGCTGTTCACCCGTGAGGAGCTGGCCTCGGTTGGTGTTGCCATCCAGCTGTATCCGCTGTCGGCGTTCCGCGCAGCGAACAAGGCGGCGGAAAATGTCTACAACGCCATCCGTACCGAAGGTCATCAACAGAATGTCATCGACAGCATGCAGACTCGCATGGAGCTGTATGACCGCATTGGCTACCACGCCTTTGAACAGAAGCTGGACGCCCCGTTTGCCGCCGGCAAGAAGTGATTTCCTGAACAAGAAAACACCCGGTCGACCCTGCGGCCGGGTACAAGAGGAGAATGTGCGATGAGCGCTGATCAATCGACCCCGACCTTCAAGCCGAAGAAATCCGTTGCCCTGAGTGGCACCGCCGCCGGTAATACCGCCCTGTGTACCGTAGGTCGCAGCGGTAACGACCTGCATTATCGCGGTTACGACATCCTGGATATCGCCACCACCTGCGAATTCGAGGAAATTGCCCACCTGCTGGTACACGGCAAGCTGCCCACCGCAGCCGAGTTGCGTGCCTACAAGGCCAAGCTCAAGGCCCTGCGCGGTCTGCCCGCAGCGGTCATGACTGCCCTGGAGCAACTGCCGCCGTCCGCTCATCCGATGGACGTGATGCGTACCGGTGTCTCGGTACTGGGTTGCCTGACTCCCGAGAAGGACGATCACAACCATCCAGGCGCCCGGGACATCGCCGACAAGCTGATGGCCTCGCTGGGTTCCATGCTGCTGTACTGGTACCACTTCAGCCACAACGGCAAGTGCATCGACGTGGAGACCGATGACGACTCCATCGGCGGCCACTTCCTGCACCTGCTGCACGGCGAGAAACCCCAGGAGTCCTGGGTCCGTGCCATGCACACCTCGCTGAACCTGTACGCCGAGCACGAGTTCAACGCCTCCACCTTTACCAGCCGCGTCATCGCCGGTACCGGTTCGGACATGTACTCCGCCATTTCCGGCGCCATCGGTGCCCTGCGCGGTCCCAAGCACGGCGGCGCTAACGAAGTCGCCTTCGAGATCCAGAAGCGCTACGACAATCCGGACGAGGCCGAGGCCGATATCCGCGAGCGGGTAGGGCGCAAGGAAGTGGTCATCGGCTTCGGTCACCCGGTCTACACCGTCTCCGATCCGCGTAACGAAGTGATCAAGAAGGTCGCGCTGGAGCTGTCCGACGAGCAGCAGAACCGCAAGATGTACGACATCGCCGAGCGTCTGGAAAGCACCATGTGGGAAATCAAGAAGATGTTCCCCAACCTCGACTGGTTCAGCGCGGTGAGCTACCACATGATGGGCGTCCCCACCGCCATGTTCACCCCGCTGTTCGTCATCGCCCGTACCGCTGGCTGGTCGGCGCACGTGATTGAACAACGCATCGACGGCAAGATCATTCGTCCGAGCGCCAACTATGTTGGCCCGGAAGATCTGCAGTTTGTGGCGTTGAAGGATCGTAAGTAATGAACAGCCAATACCGTGAAAAGCTGCCAGGCACCGACCTGGAGTATTACAACGCCCCCGCCGCCGTGGACGCCATCGTCCCCGGCGCCTGGGCCAAATTGCCCTATACCTCCCGGGTGCTGGCCGAGCAGCTGGTGCGCCGCTGTGATCCGGCCACGCTGACCGCTTCCCTGGAGCAACTGATCCATCGCAAACGCGACCTGGACTTTCCCTGGTACCCGGCGCGGGTGGTCTGTCATGACATTCTCGGCCAGACCGCGCTGGTTGACCTGGCCGGTCTGCGCGATGCCATCGCCGAGGCCGGTGGTGATCCGTCCAAGGTCAACCCGGTGGTACCCACCCAGTTGATCGTCGACCACTCGCTGGCTGTGGAAGCGCCTGGTTTCGATCCGGATGCCTTCGACAAGAACCGCGCCATCGAGGATCGCCGCAACGAGGACCGCTTCCACTTTATCGAGTGGACCAAGACCGCGTTCAAGAACGTCGACGTGATCCCGGCCGGTAACGGCATCATGCACCAGATCAACCTGGAGAAGATGAGCCCGGTGATCCAGGCCCGTGATGGTGTGGCCTTCCCGGATACCTGTGTGGGTACCGACTCGCACACCCCGCACGTGGATGCGCTGGGTGTGATCGCTATCGGTGTGGGTGGTCTGGAAGCGGAAACCGTGATGCTCGGTCGTCCGTCGATGATGCGTCTGCCTGATATCGTCGGTGTCAAACTCACCGGCAAGCGTCAACCCGGCATCACTGCCACCGATATCGTCTTGGCGCTGACCGAGTTCCTGCGCGCCGAGCGCGTTGTGGGTGCCTATGTCGAATTCTTCGGCGAAGGTGCGGACAGCCTGACCATCGGTGACCGCGCAACCATCTCCAATATGTGCCCGGAGTACGGCGCTACGGCGGCGATGTTCTATATCGACGGCCAGACCATCGATTACCTCAAGCTGACCGGTCGTGAGCCGGAGCAGGTGGCGTTGGTCGAGCAGTACGCCAAGCAGCTTGGCCTGTGGAGCAGTGCGCTGACCACCGCCGAGTACGAGCGGGTGCTGGAATTTGACCTGTCCACCGTGGTGCGTAACCTGGCTGGCCCGTCCAACCCGCATCGCCGTCTGCCGACCTCTGCATTGCAGGAGCGGGGCATTGCCGGCGCGGACAAGCTGGAAGCCGCCCGCGCCGAAGAGGCCGAGGGTCTGATGCCCGATGGTGCGGTGATCATCGCGGCCATCACCAGCTGTACCAATACCTCCAACCCGCGCAACGTGGTCGCCGCCGGTCTGGTGGCGAAAAAGGCCAACGAGCTGGGTCTGATCCGCAAGCCCTGGGTCAAGACCTCCTTCGCGCCGGGTTCCAAGGTTGCTCGTCTGTATCTGGAAGAGGCCGGTCTGCTGCCGGAGCTGGAAAAGCTCGGCTTCGGCATCGTTGGCTATGCCTGCACCACCTGTAATGGCATGTCCGGCGCGCTGGACCCGACGATCCAGCAGGAAATCATCGACCGTGACCTGTACGCTACCGCAGTACTGTCGGGCAACCGCAATTTCGACGGCCGTATCCACCCCTATGCCAAGCAGGCCTTCCTCGCCTCGCCGCCGTTGGTGGTGGCCTACGCTATCGCCGGTACCGTGCGCTTTGATATCGAGCAGGACGTGCTGGGTCATGATGCTCAGGGCAATCCGATTACCCTGAAGGATCTGTGGCCGAGCGACGAGGAAATCGACGCCATCGTCGCCTCCAGCGTCAAGCCCGAGCAGTTCAAGCAGGTGTACATCCCGATGTTCGACCTGGGCACCATCGAGGAAGCGGAAAGCCCGCTGTACGACTGGCGCGAGATGTCCACCTACATCCGCCGTCCGCCGTACTGGGAAGGTGCGTTGGCTGGTGAGCGGACCATGAAAGGCATGCGCCCGCTGGCGATCCTGCCGGACAACATCACCACCGACCACCTGTCGCCGTCCAACGCGATTCTGATGGACAGTGCCGCCGGTGAATACCTGCACAAGATGGGCCTGCCGGAGGAGGACTTCAACTCCTACGCCACCCACCGCGGTGACCACCTGACCGCCCAGCGCGCCACCTTCGCCAACCCGAAGCTGTTCAACGAAATGGTGTTGAACGACGACGGCAGCGTGAAGCAGGGCTCACTGGCCCGGGTCGAGCCGGAAGGCCAGGTCATGCGCATGTGGGAAGCCATCGAAACCTACATGAACCGCAAGCAGCCGCTGATCATCGTCGCCGGCGCCGACTACGGCCAGGGCTCCAGCCGCGACTGGGCGGCCAAGGGCGTGCGTCTGGCTGGGGTGGAAGTGATTGCCGCCGAAGGTTTCGAACGCATCCACCGCACCAACCTGATCGGCATGGGCGTGCTGCCCCTGGAGTTCAAACCGGGCACCACGCGCAAGACGCTGGAACTGGATGGCACCGAGACCTACGACGTGGCAGGCACCCCGGCACCGGGCGCCGACCTGACGCTGATCATCAACCGCCAGAACGGTGAACGGGTTGAAGTACCCATGACCTGCCGACTGGACAGTGACGAGGAAGTGACTGTCTACGAGGCGGGTGGGGTGCTGCAACGGTTTGCGCAGGACTTTCTGGAAGGGAAGGTGTGAGCTCGAGGTAACTCGTTCTCACCCCATACCCCCTCTGGCGTAACGTCAGCGGGGGTTTTCCGTCTATAGGAGCAAGCAATGAGTCAGTTATCGCAAATCAAAGTCCCCGCCACCTACATGCGTGGCGGTACCAGCAAGGGCGTATTCTTCCGCCTGGAAGACCTGCCCGAATCCTGTCAGGTGCCCGGTGAAGCCCGGGATCGCCTGTTCATGCGGGTGATCGGCAGTCCCGACCCCTATGCCGCGCATATCGATGGCATGGGCGGGGCGACCTCCAGTACCAGCAAGTGCGTGATCCTGTCGAAAAGCAGCGTGACTGATCACGATGTGGATTATCTCTATGGCCAGGTGTCCATCGACAGCCCCTTTGTCGACTGGAGCGGCAACTGTGGCAACCTGTCGACGGCGGCGGGGGCCTTTGCCATTCATGCGGGGCTGGTCGATCCGGCGCGCATTCCGGACAACGGCACCTGCACCGTGCGCATCTGGCAGGCGAATATCCAGAAGACCATCGTTGCCCATGTGCCGGTCAGCAACGGCCAGGTGCAGGAGCTGGGGGACTTCGAGCTGGACGGGGTGACCTTTCCGGCGGCGGAGATCGTGTTGGAGTTCATGGACCCGTCCGATGACGGGGAAGAGGGCGGTTCCATGTTCCCTACCGGCAATCTGGTAGACGATCTGGAAGTGCCGGGTCTGGGTATGCTCAAGGCGACCATGATTGCCGCAGGTATTCCCACCGTGTTCGTCAATGCGGCGGATATCGGTTATCAGGGCACCGAGCTGCGTGAGGACATCAATGGCAACCCGGAAGCGCTGGCCAGGTTCGAGGCCATCCGCGTGGCCGGTGCGCTGCGCATGGGGCTGATCAAAACCCCGGAAGAAGCGCTCAAGCGTCAGCACACGCCGAAGATCGCCTTTGTTTCGCCGCCGAAGGATTATCAGGCTTCCAGCGGCAAGCAGATCAGTGCCGGTGAGGTGGATCTGCTGGTGCGGGCGCTGTCCATGGGCAAACTGCACCACGCGATGATGGGCACCTGTGCGGTGGCTATCGGTACCGCTGCGGCGGTGCCAGGTACGCTGGTCAACCTGGCGGCCGGTGGTGGTGAGCGGGAAGCGGTACGCTTCGGCCATCCTTCCGGTACCCTGCGGGTCGGTGCTGAAGCGCGTCAGGTGGATGGGCAGTGGACTGTCACCAAGGCGATCATGAGCCGCAGTGCACGCATTCTGATGGAAGGGTGGGTGCGGGTGCCGGGGGATATCCTCTAGACTCTGGGTAGCGAATCAATCCGATAACCTACTGTCTGGAGTCAACGATGGATCTGAATCTTTCCGGTAAGCGCGCACTGGTAGG
>JAAYHO010000189.1 GCA_012735335.1 Gammaproteobacteria bacterium | reverse complement strand
GTATCGGTCTGGTGCTGTCGGCGGTGTTCGTGCCCATGGCCTTCTTCGGTGGCTCCACTGGGGTAATCTATCGCCAGTTCGCGATTACCATTGCCTCGGCCATGACCCTGTCGGTGCTGGTGGCGTTGATCTTCACCCCAGCGCTGTGTGCCACCATCCTCAAACCCATTCCCCAGGGTCAGAGCCACGAGAAGCGCGGTTTCTTCGGCTGGTTCAACCGTACGTTCGAGCGTGGCGTTGACAAGTATCAGCGTGGGGTGGCTGGCGTGCTCAGACGCAAGGTCCCCTATCTGTTGATGTATCTGGCGATCGTCGGCGGCATGATCGTGCTGTTCGGCAAATTGCCCAGCTCCTTCCTGCCGGATGAGGATCAGGGAGTGGTGTTCGCCCAGGTGATCGGGCCGGCGGGCTCGACCATGGAGCGCACGCAGAAGACCGTGGACGCTATGCGTGAGAAGCTGCTTGCCGAGGAAGCGGACATCGTCAAGTCGGTATTCACCGTAACCGGTTTCAGCTTTGCCGGTCGAGGTCAGAATGCGGCCATTGCCTTTATCGGCCTCAAGCCTTGGGAAGAGCGTACCGAGGACGGCATGAGCGTGTTCGATCTGGTCGAGCGCACCCAGCAGCACTTCGCCGGCTTCCGCGATGCGGCGGTCATGGCCTTTGCGCCACCGGCGGTGATGTCGCTGGGTAACGCCACTGGTTTCAACCTGTTCCTGCAGGATAACGCCGGGGTCGGTCACCAGGTGATGATGCAGGCCCGCAACCAGCTGCTGGGCATGGCCGCGCAGAGTGAAGTACTGACTGCGGTACGCCCCAACGGTCTGGATGACGAGCCGCAGTACCAGTTGATCATCGATGATGAGAAGGCCCAGGTACTGGGTGTGTCGCTCAGCGATATCAACGCTACCCAGTCGATTGCCTGGGGCTCGAGCTACGTCAACGACTTCATCGACCGCGGTCGGGTCAAGCGCGTCTACCTGCAGGCCGAGGCCGAAGCGCGGATGAACCCGGAAGATATCGACAAGTGGTTCGTACGCAACAACCAGGGTGAGATGGTGCCCTTCAGCGCCTTTGCCACCGGCGAATGGATCTATGGGCCGCCGAAACTGGCCCGTTACAACGGGGTGCCGGCCATCGAGATCCAGGGTGAGGCGGCTCCCGGCTACAGTACCGGTGATGCCATGGCGGAAATCGAGCGCCTGGCCAAGCAGTTGCCAGCAGGTATCGGCGTGGACTGGACCGGGCTGTCCTATGAGGAACGCCTGTCCGGTGACCAGGCTCCGGCGCTCTATGCCCTGTCGCTGCTGGTGGTCTTCCTGTGCTTGGCGGCTCTCTACGAGAGCTGGTCGATTCCGTTCGCGGTGATGCTGGTGGTCCCCCTGGGGGTGATCGGGGCGTTGCTGGCGACCATGGGCCGTGGGTTGGATAACGACGTGTTCTTCCAGGTGGGGCTGTTGACCACCATCGGTCTGACGGCGAAGAACGCCATTCTGATTGTCGAGTTTGCCAAGGATCTGCATGAACAGGGCATGTCGCTGTTCGATGCGGCGGTGGAAGCCTGTCGCATGCGTCTGCGGCCGATCATCATGACCTCGCTGGCCTTTACCCTGGGTGTGGTGCCGCTGGCGCTGGCCAGTGGGGCCGGTGCGGGCAGCTCCCATGCCATCGGGACCGGTGTGATCGGCGGCATGGTCACGGCCACCGTGCTGGTGATCTTCTGGGTACCCCTGTTCTACGTTCTGGTGTCCTCGGTGTTCTCACGCAAGGGCAATGATGCTGCGGAGGAGAAAGCACAGTGAAGCGTTCCCTGATTTGTCTGGCTGTGCTGGGGGCGCTCAGTGGCTGCTCCATGATTCCCCAGTACGAGCGCCCGGCCATGCCGGTGATGGATGCCTGGCCCGGCGGCGATGCCTATGCTGAGCAGGGTGCCGATACTCAGGCGATGAACCTGAGCTGGCACCAGTTCTTCAAGGACCCGGCGCTGCGCAACCTGATCGGCGTGGCGCTGGAAAACAACCGGGACCTGCGCATTGCCGCGCTGAACGTGGAAGCCTATCGCGCGCTCTACGGCATCCAGCAGTCGGCACTGTGGCCCTTGGTATCGGCCGATGGCAGCGGCACCCGCAGCCGTACCCCGGAGACCCTGAGCCCGACCGGCCAGGCCAGTACCGGCGGGCAGTACTTCGCCACCCTCGGCGTGGCCTGGGAGCTGGATCTGTTCGGTCGGCTGGACAGCCTCAGCGAGCAGGCATTGCAGGAGTTCCTCGCCAGTGAAGCGATCCAGCGCAGCGTGCAGGTCAGCCTGATTGCCGGGGTCGCCAACAGCTACTTCAACTGGCAGGCCAACCGCGAGCTGCTGGATGTTACCGGCCAGACCCTGAAAGCCTACGAGGACAGTCTGGCGCTGGTGCAGCGCAGCTACGACGTGGGTGTGGCCTCCACCCTGGAGCTGACCCAGGCCCGCACCGCCGTGGAGACCGCCCGTGCGGCGCTGGCCCAGTACCGCCGTCAGGTCGCCCAGGACCGCAATGCCCTGACCCAACTGCTGGGGCAGGCCGTACCGCTGGATGATATCGAAGGTGGCAAGCTGGATATGCAGCTGCTCGCCGATCTGCCGGTAGGGCTGCCGTCCGAGCTGCTGTTCAAGCGCCCGGACATCATCGCCGCCGAACACCAGCTGATGGCCGCCAATGCCAGCATAGGCGCGGCCCGTGCGGCCTTCTTCCCGAGCATTGGCCTGACCGGGGCAGCGGGCAGTGCCAGCACCCAGCTGTCGGATCTGTTCGACAGTGGCTCGGGCTACTGGAGCTTCACCCCGAGCATCAGCGTGCCGATCTTCACCGCCGGACGCCTGAAGGCCAATCTGGACTACGCGGAAATCTCCCGGGATATCCGCGTGGCCCAGTACGAGCAGACGATTCAGGACGCCTTCCGCGACGTGGCCGACGGCCTGGCCGCCCACGAGACCTATGCCGAGCAGGTGCAGGCGCAGCGCAATCTGCTGCAGGTGAGCGAGGACTACTACGAGGTAGCCCAGCGGCGTTACCGCACCGGCGTGGACAGCCACCTGACCCTGCTGGACGCCCAACGCCAACTGCTCTCGGCCCAGCAGCAGCTGGTCAACGACCGGCGCAATCAACTGGTCAGCGAAGTGAACCTGTTCAAGGCGCTGGGTGGTGGCTGGCAGGCGCAGGAAGCGGCGGCAGCGTCGGCGGTGCCGGAAGCCTGAGGCGGGGAGGCTCGCATTTTACGGTGAGACCGCTATGTGAGTGTCTGCACGTCTGTGCGGACCTCTGCGTCGGTACACCCCTGCTACGACACGCCGTGAACACGTCCCTGTGGGCTCGTTGATGTCATCCCTGACATCAAACGGTCGTATCAGGGGTGTCCCAACGCAACGGCGGAAGCTTCGAGTTGCTGAGGGTTTTGCTTCCAGCAGCTCGGAGTTCCTTGGTGGGCTGGGGGGCAGGGTTGTGCCGACCGTCGGTTTTCAGGGATGAAAACCGCGAGCTTACAGGGACGTACTTGCAGCGTGTCGGCACGGCCCTGCACCCCAGCACAGCCTTGCACGGACTCGTAGCCGGATGGCGCTGAATACTCTGAAAGTTTCAAATCAGTTTACGAGGAAGCAAAAAAAGGGCCCGCTCAGAGAGCGGGCCTAAATCCGTGATTAGCCTGATGAGGAGATAACCGTTCGTCTCGCGACGTTCCGTTACCCAAGCCATCTCTCGATGACTTGATGCTAATAATAATCGTTATCATTTGCGTGTCAAGCACTTTCTGCCAATTAATTTGCCGCCAGCTGTTTGTAGTGCGTCAGCTCCTTGTTCATCAGATCAATTCGCCGGGCCATGCTCTCGATCAGGCTGTGGGCAATGCGTGGGTTGCTCTGCATCAGCGCCAGGAACTGCTCCTTGGGAATCATCATCACCGTGGTCGGCATGCTGGCAATGACTGTGGCTGAGCGCTTCTCCCGGGTGAACAGGGCCATGGCGCCGAAGATCTCGTCCCGCTGCACATCCCCCACCTTGATCCCGCCGACAAACGCCTCGGCGTGGCCTTCGGTGATGATGAACACGTGATCGGCCTCATCGCCCTCGTGGATCAGCTCGGCGCCGGTGGCGAAGTGTCGGAAGCCGGTGACCGGGCGCACCTCGGCGGGCTTGCTGCGGGCCAGCGCATCGGACATCAGCGCGGCCTGGCCGAGGATGTACTGGGTGAACAGCTCCTGGCGGGTGTTGTTGGCGTGGATATGGCGGAACAGGGATTCCCGATCGTAGGGGATCAGTACCAGCGGTTCTTCGCTCATGTAGGTGCAGGGCGCGGCGTTGAGACCCTGACGCAGGCCGATCAGGTCACCTTCCTGAATATAGAACAGCGGCTTGCCGTCAATCATCGCGTGCAGCAGACCGCTGCGCAGCAGATAGAGGTTGCGGTTGCCGATGACCTGATACAGGTCTTCCACGGCGTCCAGCGCGATGGGCTCGGCGCAGGGCTCCAACCCATCGAGGAGTTGTGCGGGTATGCGCTGCAGGGTGCTGATCAGCTTCTCTGCGTAAGGGGGTTGGTCGCCGATGAGATACATAACGAGTTCCTTAATCCTGTTCCTTGGCTAGTCGATACCATACTGCAAATGCTTTCATCACCGCCAACGCAAAAGCGCGCAGGCGTTGGCAAATTTGAACACTGCCTGCGTTGAATCAGTCAGCTGCGTTGCTGTTGCTCCAGTTGTTGCAGCAGTTGTTGCTTGTATTCCGGGTCCAGCTTGTTCCAGTGGACGTCCTGCAGGGCTCCGGCAATGGCAAACAGCAGGCTGCGGGAGGCGCGGAAGCCGCGCGCGCGAACGGCGCAGTAGGCGGCTACCGGGCCACGACGGCGCAGCTCCTCGGCGGTATGGATGCCGGTGGCACGCAGCCATTGCACCGAGGTCTTGCCCAGATTGCGCAGGTGGATGAGTTCTGTATCAGGCATGCGCACCTCACTGTATTGGAACGAGTGACATGAACAGGCGCGTAAGCCGCGCTGACCGGGAGGGTCAGCAGGCGATGCTGGGGTGACATGGCTACGGGCTTGTTCTTATTGGTTCCCGTCAGTCAGTCTAGATGTGGTCTGCCGATAGGTACAGCCAGCGGCTCGCTTCAGAGGCGCTGGTGCAGCTGTTCTGTGAGCTGGTCGATGCTGCCGGGCTGATCGGTGGCGACCGTCAGGCTGATGCGGCGCTCCTGCTCGTCCAGCGGTTCGAGCTGCTGCAGTTGCCGGTTGACCACATGGATATCGGCATCGGAGGGGTCGCCGCCCTTGCGCTGGCGCTGGTTGAGCCAGATCTCGATGGTATCCAGCGGGGCCTGGGAATGCAGGATCAGGCAGGGTACGCCCTGTTCCTCGATGGCCTGGCGGGTCAGCTGGCGCTGGGCGTGTTGCAGATGGGTGGCGTCGACGATCACCGGGTAGCCGGCGGCGAGTACCTGTCGGGCCAGTTCGGCCAGTCGGGCATAGGTCTGCTGACTGGCCTGCTGGCTATAGAGTCCGGCCTGATTGTCTGCACCGAACAGGCGCTTGCGTTCCACATCCGAGCGCACCCGGATCGCACCCAGCCGGGACACCAGAGCGCTGCTGACGGTGCTCTTGCCGGAGCCGGAGACACCATGGGTCAGCAGGCCGAAACGGGTCGGAATCTGGGTGTAACTTTCCGCCAGACGGATATAGCCATGGTAGCGCGCCATGACCTCGCCGCGCTCCTGCGGACTGATCTCCGGATTCAGGCGCAGCAGGGCGACCTTGGCCCGTACCATGGCGCGATAGGCCTTGTAATAGTTCAATACCGCCAGCCCGGCATAATCACCGGTATGCTCCAGCCAGGCATTGACGAAGCGCTGGGACAGGTCGCTCAGCCCGCGGTCTTCCAGGTCCATGGCCATGAAGGCGACATCGCTCATGACGTCGATCCAGCGGAAGGCGTCATTGAACTCTATGCAGTCAAACAGGGTCACTTGTCCGTCAATCAGGGTGACGTTGTCCAGGTAGATATCGCCGTGGCACTCGCGGATCAATCCGTCGGCTTTTCGTTGCGCCAGTTGGGGAATCAGGCGTTGGAAGGTAGTATGCGCCCAGTGTTCCAGCTGCTCGAGCTGGGCCAGGTCAGCGGCCTCGGTCAGCAGCGGACGTATCTGTTCGAAGTTCTGTGCAACCGGTGCATGGACTTGCTCCGGCTCACCCCAGGGCGCATCCTGCGGGGCCTGGGCGATGCGCCGGTGGAAGTCGGCGAGGGTCGCGGCGAGGGCGTCGATGTGGGCATCGGTCAGGCCCCCGGCGCGTTGCAGATTGCCGAGCAGGTCCTGTTGACGGAACTGGCGGGTCTTGACCATGTATTCGATGATCGGGCCATCGCCGTTCAGGCTGGGGGCATCCTCGCTGCCGCGCACCGGTACTACATCCAGATAGAGATCGGGTGCCAGGCGTTGGTTCAGGCGTAATTCCTCGGCGCAGTAATGGGCTCGCTGTTCCAGTGAGGAATAGTCGAGAAAGCCGAAGTTGACCGGTTTCTTGATCTTGTAGACGAAGTCGCCGGTGAGTAGAACCCAGGATATGTGGGTTTCCATCAGCGTGAAGTCGCTGACAGGATGGTCGTACAGCGCCGGATTTTGCAGCGCGTTCAGCAGTGTCTGGCTCACGTCGGATCCTGTAGTGGGCGGGCAGTTGGTGCAGCATTATGAAGGTTGGTGGCAATCAGGCCAACCGTTGTCACGCCCGCAGGCCGGGCGTTGTTTCCCGTGAGATGGGGTAGACAGGGAATTATGGCGAGAAAACGCGGTAAAAAACCGGCCCGCAAGGTCGGATTCTGGCGGCGCTGGTCGGGGCTGCTGTGGAAGCTGGCGCTGGTCGGGCTGGTGGCCTTGGCCGGACTGGCCATCTATCTGGACGCGGTGGTACAGGAAAAATTCTCCGGCAAGCGCTGGGCGGTACCGGCCAAGGTGTTTGCCCGGCCGCTGGAGCTCTATGCCGGGCAGAATCTCAGTCGGGACGACTTCCTTACCGAACTGTCCGCACTGGGTTATCGCAAGGTCAACGCCATCAGCCAGCCGGGGCAGATGTCCGCAGCGGCTGGTCGGGTGGATGTCTACACCCGTGGCTTCCAGTCCTTTGAAGGCTCCGAACCGGCCCAGCGTCTCAGTGTGCGCTTCAGCGGGCAGCAGGTGGCCGGGCTGTCGGGCAGTGGCAATGTGGTGATGGCACGTCTGGAGCCGCTGATGATCGGTGGCATCTATCCGGCGCACAACGAGGATCGCATCCTGGTTCGTCTGGATCAGGTGCCACCCTATCTGGTGGAAGCACTGGTGGCGGTGGAGGACCGGGAGTACTTCCAGCACTTCGGCGTCTCGCCCAAGGGCATTGCCCGGGCCGCCTATGTGAATATCACCGCCGGTGGAGTGGTGCAGGGTGGCAGTACCCTGACCCAGCAACTGGTGAAAAACTTCTTCCTGACCAACGAGCGCAGTCTGGTGCGCAAGGGCACCGAAGCGATCATGGCGATCCTGCTGGAGCTGCACTATTCCAAGGAGGAGATTCTCGAGGCTTATCTCAACGAGGTGTTCCTCGGTCAGGACGGACGCCGTGCGGTGCACGGTTTCGGTCTGGCCAGTCAGTACTACTTCGCCCAGCCGCTGCACGAGCTGCAGCTGCATCAGGTGGCGCTGCTGGTGGGCATGGTCAAGGGCCCGTCGCTGTACAACCCCCGGCGTCAGGCCGAGCGGGCCAAGAAGCGCCGGGATCTGGTCATCCAGATGCTGGAGGAGCAGGGCGTGATCACTGCCGAGCAGGCCGCCAGCGCCATCGAGCAACCGCTGGATGTGACGGTGCGCGGCAGTCTGGCGGACAGCAGCTACCCGGCGTTCATGGACCTGATCAAGCGCCAGTTGCGCGAGGACTATCAGGACGAGGATCTGACCAGTGAGGGGCTGCGCATCTTCACCAGCTTCGATCCGCTGTTGCAGCTGAAGGCGGAAAAGGCCGTGGCCGAGTCACTGAAGGGGTTGGGTGAGCGGGCCAATGAGATGGAGGCGGCGATGGTTGTTACCGGTGCGCAGACCGGCGAGGTGCTGGCGCTGGTCGGCGGGCGCAATCCGCGCTTCTCCGGCTTCAACCGGGCGCTGGATGCCTCGCGGCCGATCGGCTCGCTGGTCAAACCGGCGGTGTATCTGGCGGCGCTGGAGCAGCCGCAGCGCTATTCGCTGATCACGCCGATCGACGACTCGCCGATTACCCTGGATGCGGAGCCGGGCAAGACCTGGTCGCCGCAGAACTACAGTCGCCAGAGCCACGGGATAGTACCCCTGCATGAGGCGCTGTCGCGTTCCTACAACCAGGCGACGGTACGGCTGGGCGTGGATGTCGGGGTGGATCGGGTGCTCAATACCATCGAGCGCATGGGGGTACGCCATGGCTGGCCCGCCTATCCGGCGATGCTGCTGGGCAGTGGCGCGATGACTCCGCTGCAGGTCACCGACATGTACCAGACGCTGGCCAACGGCGGCTTCAACACTCCCCTGCGGGCCATCCGCAACGTGCTGACCGCCGAGGGTGAGCAGCTGCGGCGCTATCCCTTCGAGGTCGAGCAGCGCTTCGACTCGGCGAGCATCTTCCTCATGCAGGAGGCATTGAGCCGGGTCATGGCGGACGGCACCGGTCGTTCGGCCTATAATCGGATTCCATCCAGTATCCGGCTGGCGGGCAAGACCGGTACCACCAACGACCTGCGTGACAGCTGGTTTGCCGGTTTCTCCGATGATCTGGTGGCCGTGACCTGGCTGGGACGCGATGATAATGGCCAGACCCGACTGACCGGTGCCACCGGGGCGCTGCAGGTGTGGACCGCCTTCATGGCCCAGGCCCATCCGCGCAGTCTGTCCGATGTGCCGCCCGAGGGTATCGTTCATGCCTGGGTCAATCGGCTGACCGGCGAGGGCAGCGACCCCAGTTGTCCGGATACGGTGCAGGTGCCGTTCCGGGCAGGTTACGAGCCGCTGCCGGGGCCAGGCTGTCAGCCGCTGATTGATACCGCGCCGGTACGTGAAGGTGCCGGGCGGGTAATGGATGTGATCCGTGGATGGCTGCGATAAACAATGAGGATTGAGATGATGGGTACCAAGCAAGTTGGCCTGCTGGCCGGTTGTATCATGCTGCTGGCAGGGTGTGCTGGTTCCGGTGGTCATATTCCGGTGGTGGACGCCGGGCGCGCGGTCTCCAATGAGGATCTGCAGACCGGTGCGGGTCTGCGCGGACAGCCGCAGGTGCAGCCCCAGCAACAGCAGGACGCCGGTGGCGCGGTAGTGGTCATGGTGCCGGATGGCGAAGGTGGCTCCAGTGTCATCCAGTCCTATCCGCTGGACAGTTCGCCGGTGCTGAGTCAGCCCTCGACCGGCACCCCGACCGGCAGCAGTCCTGCCAGCGGCAGCAACGCGCTGCAGGATGACGAGCAGCTTTCCGGCCCGGTGCTGGCGCTGCTGACCTCGGCCCGCCAGCAGGAGGGTAGTGGTGATCTGAACAGCGCCTCGGCCAGTCTCGAGCGCGCCCTGCGTATAGCGCCGCGCGAGCCGCAGGTGCTGTACCGTCTGGCCCAGGTGCGGCTGGATCAGGGCGATGCCGCTCAGGCCGAGCAGTTGGCCCGTCGTGGTCTGTCCTATGCTGCCGGGCGGCCGACGCTGCAGGCCGGATTGTGGGAACTGGTCGCCCAGGCCCGGGAGCGCCAGGGTGACGCGGCGGGTGCTGCGCAGGCCCGTCAGCGCGCCAGGGTGGAACTCTGATGCGGCAGTGGCATGCACTGGCCGAAGCTCTGCTGGAACTGGAGCGGGAGTTGCGTCTGTTGGGGTTGTGGGCGGCTCAGCCGCCATCCCCGGCGGCGCTGGCCAGCCAGCAACCCTTCTGTGTGGATACTCTGGCCTTCGAAGGCTGGCTGCAGTGGATCTTCATACCGCGCATGGCGCAGATCATCGACAGCGCCGGGGTGGTGCCGGGCGGTTGCAATATCCAGCCCATGGGCGAAGAGGCCTTCGCCCATCTCGGTGAACGCCGCACCGCACTGCTGCAGATACTCGGCCGGATCGACCGGGCGGCAGGGCAGTTGGCGCAGTAATGCCTAGCAGTGCTCCTTGAGATTGTCCTGCGCCTGCTGGATCAGGCGCTGGCGCTCATCCTCGCCAATACGTTCCACTTCCCCATCGGCGTTGGTGCGGCGCAGTCTGGGATTATCCTGTAGCGTGGTCAGATCCCTGCGCAGCTGTTCACAGTAGTTGGCCAGTTCTGCTGCGGCCTGTTGCTGGCGGCGCTGCTCGGCGGCAGCCTCGGCCTGCTGCTCCGGGTCTGCGCTGGGCAGAGGCTCGGGCGCACGCAGTTGGCCGCCGATCGGTGCCGGGCCGCGGATATCCAGCGGTTGATAGGGCGTATTGGCCGGCGGTTGCTGCCCGAACTGCATGCGACCCTGCGCGTCCTGCCACTGATAGATCTGTTGGGCGCCCGCGGCGGAACACAGCAGGCTCAGTGTCACGAGTAATATCAACTTGCGCATGTGTCGTCATCCCTGTAGAGAGCATCAAAGTCCGGCTACTATAGCCAATTGCGGAAACACCGGTATATGACAATGTTGTACCGGTGCGAAAAGCTGCGGCTTTGGTCGCAAGTTGACTTGACTTGTGAGTCTCGAATGTAAACAATTCGGGGTTCTCATGAGCATGCTGTGATCGGGGCCTACTCGGCTACCGGGGCAGTCTGCTTTGTTGCTCAATCCGGGAGGCGACGACCCGCATGCTCCCGGCCTGGCCCCGTACGCGTTACCTCGCGCTGGGTGAGACGCTCCCGCTACCTGCTGGGAGGTCTGTCTCCATTGCACGCAGTCAAGCTGTTGCATGACAACCAACCGTTGCCAATGCACTGCCGAGCAGTAATCAGGTATCCTGCCGCTCGCCCGTTGGTGACGGCATGCTAGAGGTGATTCAAAAGTGGAACTTTTATCCGGCGCTGAGATGGTCGTCCGCTCCCTGCGTGACGAAGGTGTTAAGTTTATCTACGGGTACCCCGGTGGTGCCCTGTTGCACGTGTATGACGCGATTTTCCGTCAGGACGATGTGACCCACGTGCTGGTGCGCCACGAGCAGGCCGCCGCACACATGGCCGACGGCTACGCCCGTGCTACCGGCAAGCCCGGTGTGGTGCTGGTGACCTCCGGTCCCGGCGCGACCAATACCATTACCGGTATTGCCACCGCCTATATGGACTCGATCCCCATGGTGGTGATCTCCGGTCAGGTGGCCAGCCACATGGTCGGTACCGATGCGTTCCAGGAAACCGACATGGTCGGTATTTCCCGTCCGATCGTGAAGCACAGCTTCATCGTCAAGGACCCGCGCGAAATCCCGGAAATTGTCAAGAAAGCTTTCTATCTGGCCCAGACCGGTCGTCCCGGTCCGGTGGTCATCGATATTCCCAAGGACATGACCAATCCGGCGGAGAAGTTCGAGTACAGCTATCCGAAGAAGGCCAAGCTGCGCTCCTACAACCCGGCGGTCCGTGGTCATTCCGGGCAGATCCGCAAGGCGCTGGACCTGCTGGTCGAAGCCCGTCGTCCGATCATCTACTCCGGTGGTGGTGTCATCATGGGTGGCGCGGCCAGACAGCTGACCGATCTGGGCAAGGAGCTGGGTGTTCCGGTGACCAATACCCTGATGGGGTTGGGTGGCTTCCCGGGTACCGATCGCCAGTTCCTCGGCATGCTCGGCATGCATGGCAGCTATACCGCCAACGTCGCCATGCACCACGCTGATGTGGTCATGTGCGTGGGCGCCCGCTTTGATGACCGGGTGATCAACGGTGCAACCAAGTTCTGCCCGAACGCCAAGATCATTCATATCGATATCGATCCGGCGTCGATCTCCAAGACCATCAAGGCGGATATCCCGATTGTCGGTCCGGTCGACAGCGTCCTGACCGAAATGCTGGCCATGACCCGTGAACACAAGCTCAAGCCCAAAGCCGAAGTGCTGGCGGCCTGGTGGAAGCAGATCGACGAGTGGCGCGGTGACGGCAAGCTGTTCCCTTATGACATGGGCGACGGCTCCATCATCAAGCCGCAGACCGTGATCGAGACCCTGTGGGAGGTCACCAAGGGCGATGCCTATGTAACCTCCGACGTGGGCCAGCATCAGATGTTTGCTTCCCAGTATTATCCGTTCGACAAGCCCAATCGCTGGATCAACTCCGGTGGCCTGGGCACCATGGGCTTCGGCCTGCCCGCAGCCATGGGTATCCAGCTGCACCACCCGGATGCGGCGGTTGCCTGCGTTACCGGTGAGGGCAGTATCCAGATGAACATCCAGGAGCTGTCGACCTGCCTGCAGTATGACCTGCCGGTGAAGATCATCACCCTGAACAACCAGGCCTTGGGCATGGTTCGTCAGTGGCAGGACATGCAGTACAACAGCCGTTATTCGCACTCCTACATGGAATCGCTGCCGGACTTCATCAAGCTGGCCGAGTCCTATGGCCATGTCGGCATGCGTGTCGAGAAGCCGGAAGAGCTCAAGTCGGCGATGGAAGAGGCCTTTGCCCAGACCAAGCGACTGGTGTTCATGGATATCCGTGTGGATCACACCGAGCACGTCTACCCGATGCAGATCGCCGGCGGTTCGATGCGTGACATGTGGCTGAGCAAGACGGAGCGTACCTGATCATGAGACATATCATTTCCGTACTGCTGGAAAACGAGCCCGGTGCATTGTCCCGCGTGGTCGGTCTGTTCTCCCAGCGCAACTACAATATCGAGACCCTGACCGTGGCTGCCACCGAGGACCCGACCCTGTCGCGTCTGACGCTGACCACCATCGGTCAGGAGGATGTCATCGAGCAGATCACCAAGAACCTCAACAAGCTGATTGAGGTGGTGAAGCTGGTCAATCTGTCCGAAGGTGCGCATATCGAGCGCGAACTGATGCTGGTCAAGATCAAGGCCACCGGTGCCCAGCGCGCCGAGGTCAAGCGTACGACCGACATCTTCCGTGGGCAGATTGTTGATGTCACCAGCAGTGTGTATACCGTTCAGCTCACAGGGACGTCTGATAAGCTGGACAGCTTTATCGAAGCGGTTGGCCCGGCGACAGTACTGGAAGTCGTGCGCACCGGCGTGTCCGGTATTGCGCGTGGCGAAAAGGTTCTGAGCATTTAAACAATTGAGTAGCGGCCCGGCACGGCCGCATAGGAAGGGGATTTACATGCAAGTTTATTACGACAAAGACTGTGATCTGAGCATCATCCAGGGCAAGAAAGTTGCCATCATCGGTTACGGCTCCCAGGGCCACGCCCATGCCTGCAACCTGAAGGATTCCGGCGTCGATGTGACCGTAGGTCTGCGTCCGGGCTCCTCCTCCATCGCCAAGGCCGAAGCCCATGGTCTGAAAGTGTCTGACGTTCCGGCTGCCGTTGCTGCTGCTGACGTGGTCATGGTCCTGACTCCGGACGAGTTCCAGGGCCAGCTGTACCGCGAAGAGCTGGAGCCGAACCTGAAGCAGGGCGCCACTCTGGCCTTCGCCCACGGTTTCTCCATCCACTACAACCAGGTTGTGCCGCGTAAGGACCTGGACGTGATCATGGTTGCGCCCAAGGCACCTGGCCACACCGTACGCTCCGAGTTCGTCAAGGGCGGCGGTATCCCTGACCTGATCGCCATCTACCAGGACGCGTCCGGCAATGCCAAGAACGTTGCCCTGTCCTACGCCAGCGGTGTGGGCGGCGGTCGTACCGGTATCATCGAAACCACCTTCAAGGACGAGACCGAAACCGACCTGTTCGGTGAGCAGGCGGTCCTGTGCGGTGGCGCGGTAGAGCTGGTCAAGGCTGGCTTCGAAGTCCTGACCGAAGCCGGTTATGCTCCGGAAATGGCCTACTTCGAGTGTCTGCACGAGCTGAAACTGATCGTCGACCTGATGTACGAAGGTGGTATCGCCAACATGAACTATTCCATCTCCAACAACGCGGAGTATGGTGAGTACGTGACCGGCCCTGAAGTCATCAACGACGAATCCCGTGCTGCCATGCGTAACGCTCTGAAGCGCATCCAGTCCGGCGAATATGCCAAGATGTTCATCTCCGAAGGTGCTCTGGGCTATCCGTCCATGACTGCTGCACGTCGCAACAACGCTGCCCACCCGATCGAGAAGATCGGTGAGCAACTGCGTGGCATGATGCCCTGGATCGCGTCCAACAAGATCGTGGACAAGACCAAGAACTGATACCGGTTCAAGGGTAGAAAAACGCGGCTTCGGCCGCGTTTTTTGTGCGCGAGTGGCAGCCGGGGCTGGCTATCCGGCGGCCAAGTTTGCGACACTGCACCTTCAGCTGATGTGTTCAAGGTTTGATACATGAAAGACGATCTGCATCAAGACGGCGGTTTCGAAGAAGAAGGTCCGCATACCCTGCTCCCCATTGATGAGCATATCGAGGAAGTCCCTGGGCCGGATGGCAAGAAGGTGCGCCACAAGGGTATCTATCTGTTGCCCAACCTGTTTACCACCGCAGCGCTGTTTTCCGGCTTCTACGCCATAGTCAGCGCCATGAACGGCAATTTCTCCCACGCCGCCATCGCCATCTTCGTGGCCATGGTGCTGGACGGACTGGATGGCCGGGTGGCACGGATAACCAATACCCAGAGTGCCTTCGGTGCCGAGTATGACTCGCTCTCGGACATGGTCGCCTTCGGCGTGGCCCCGGCGCTGGTCGCCTTTACCTGGGCGCTGGACGGCATGGGCAAGGTCGGTTGGGTTTTCGCGTTCATCTACGTGGCGGGTGCAGCCCTGCGCCTGGCGCGCTTCAATACCCATATAGGCTCGGAAGACAAGCGCTACTTCACCGGACTGGCCAGCCCCTCGGCTGCCGGACTGGTAGCCGGTATGGTCTGGTCGCTGAGTGATTTCGGCATCGAAGGTCAGGATATCGCCTGGCTGGTCGGTATCCTCACCGCCCTTGGTGGTCTGCTGATGGTCAGTAACGTGCGCTACTACAGCTTCAAGGATCTGGATATGCGCGGTCGCGTACCCTTTTTCGTGATCCTGCTGGTAGTGCTGATCTTTGCGGTCATCTCCACCGATCCATCGCGCATTCTGTGGCTGATCTTCATCGCCTACAGCATCTCCGGCCCGCTGCAGGCGCTGTGGCGCTGGCACCGGCGCGAGCGCAAGGAAAAGAAAATAGAACCTGTCGAATAAAAGCGCTTGACGCCCACGGCAGGCTCTCTATAATGCGCCGCTCACCGCCGGGCAGGTCAGCAGCAACGACCGACCAGGCAGTGAAAAAGGTTTTACGGAAGGCGTTGACACGGTGGTTTAACCCTGTAGAATGCGCCTCCCTGACCCGGCAAGCACACAGTGCAGCGGGTCGATCTCCAAGCGGTTTTGAAACGAAAGATTCGAAACAAAAAGCTTGACAGATCATAAGGTTGGCGTAGAATGCGCGGCCTTGGTTCAGCGGAGT
>JAAYHO010000188.1 GCA_012735335.1 Gammaproteobacteria bacterium | reverse complement strand
GGCCACACCATTCAGCCCAATAGTCGACCAGAACGGGGCCGTCGGCCTTCAGCACTTCGGACTCGAAGCTGTCATCGGTCACGTGCACGATCAAATCACTCATGAGGTTCTCCAGAAAAGGTTCGCAGACGCGGATTAAGCGGATGATAGCATCCCGTCGGGCAACTGTGAAACGCACCGGAGGAATTGCCTGGCCGTGGGCAATTGGTCGCATAAGGCGGACACCCTGGCCATACGGGGGTAGAATCCTGCCCACGCTGAAATAGGGGAAACGCGCATGGCGCAGAAAGAACAGGTGGATTCGCCACTGGTCGCGACCATAGATCTGGGCTCCAACAGCTTCCACATGGTGCTGGCCCGGGTGGACCATGGAGAGGTACGCATACTGGAGCGTCTGGGCGAAAAGGTGCAGCTGGCCTCGGGCCTGGACGAGCAGGACAACCTGAGTGAGGAGGCCATGCAGCGCGGGCTGGATTGCCTGCGGCGCTTCGCCCAGCTGATCAATGGCCTGCCCGCCGGTGCGGTGCGCATAGTGGCAACCAACACCCTGCGGGTGGCACGCAACCGGACGGTGTTCATCCGTCAGGTCAAGGAGATCCTCGGCCACCGGGTGGATGTGATTTCCGGGCGTGAAGAGGCCCGCCTGATCTACCTGGGAGTGGCTCACACGCTGGCCGATGACGAGGGCAAGCGGCTGGTGGTGGATATCGGTGGTGGCAGTACCGAGTTCATTGTCGGTGAGCGTTTCGAGTCGCTGCTGCGGGAAAGTCTGCATATCGGCTGCGTGTCCTTTGCTCAGCAGTTCTTCAAGGGCGGGCGCATCACCGAGCGCGCCTACTCCCAGGCCTACACCGCCGCCCGTCTGGAGCTGATGCCGATCGAGCAGAGCATCCAGCGTCTGGGCTGGAATGAAGCAGTCGGCGCCTCGGGTACCATACGTGCGGTCGGGCAGTGCATCCGCGCGGCCGGCCTGAGCAATGGCGAGATCACCCGTGAGGGGCTGCAGTGGCTCAAGCGCAAGGTGCTCAAGGCCGGGCATGCGGACAAGCTGACCCTGGATGGGCTCAAGGCCGAGCGGCGCACCATATTGCCCTCCGGGCTGGCCATTCTCGAGGCGCTGTTCGATGCCCTGGATGTGCAGGTCATGGTGCATTCCGAAGGGGCGCTGCGTGAGGGAGTGATGTATGAGCTGCTGGGTCGCCATCAGCATGAGGATGTGCGCGAGCGCTCGCTGTCGGCACTGGCCGAGCGCAGCCATGTGGATCAGGAACAGGCCCAGCGGGTGGAGCAGAAGGCCGTCAGCCTGCTGGGCAAGGTGGCCGAGGCCTGGGGGCTGACCGACAGCAAGCATGCCGACCTGCTGCGCTGGGCGGCGCGGGTACACGAGGTGGGACTGGACATTGCCCACAGCCAGTACCACAAGCACGGCGCCTATCTGATCGAGCACGCGGACCTGCCGGGCTTCTCCCGACAGGAACAGCAGTGGTTGGCCTTGCTGGTGCGCGGGCATCGGCGCAATCTGCCCAGCGATGACCGCATTGCCGAGCTGGGCGAGGAAGGCTCCGCGCTGCGACGGCTGTGCATGTTGCTGCGCCTGGCGATCCTCTACCACCACATCCGTGGCTATCAGGAGATGCCGGAGCTGGAGGCGCAGGCCGATGCCCAGAGCCTGACCCTGTCGTTCCCGTCCGGTTGGCTGGAGCAGAACCCGCTTACCCAGGCTGACTTCGCCCAGGAAGCGGGTTACTGGTCCAAGGTTGGCTATACGCTGGCGGTGTACTGAGACGAACTGGCCAGCTTCTCCAGCAGCGTGCTCTGGGCGCAGCGGGGCAGCTGGTTGCCGGTGGGTGTGCAGCGTACATAGCTGCCATCCGCCTGCAGCAGCCAGGCATGGGTGTTGTCATTCAGGTGCACCAGCAGCTCCTGCTTGGCACGGGTGATCAGCTTCTTGCCTTCCAGCGGGAAACAGCTCTCCACCCGCTTGTCCAGGTTGCGCTCCATCATGTCGGCACTGGACATCCACACCTGTTCTTCACCTTCGCTGAGGAAATAGTACACCCGGCTGTGCTCCAGAAAGCGACCGATCACCGAACGTACCGTGATGTTGTGCGACACGCCGGGGATGCCCGGGCGCAGGCAGCACATGCCGCGAATGATCAGGTCTACCTTGACCCCCGCCTGGGACGCCTTGTACAGCGCCTTGATCACCTTCACGTCGGTCAGCGAGTTGGCCTTGGCGATGATGTGTGCCGGTTTGCCCGCCTGGGCAGCAAGCGTCTCGCGGTTGATCAGCTCCAGCAACTTGCGCTTCAGGGTAAAGGGCGCCTGCAGCAGCTTCTTCATGCGCTGGGACTTGCCCATGCCGATCAACTGGTTGAACAGCTTGTGCACGTCCTCGGTCATGGCCAGATCTGAGGTCAGCAGGCTGTAGTCGGTGTACAGGCGGGCGTTACCGGCGTGGTAGTTGCCAGTGCCCAGATGCACGTAACGGCGCAGTTCCTTGTCCTCGCGGCGCAGGATCAGCATCATCTTGGCGTGGGTCTTGAATCCGACCACGCCGTAGATGACCACCGCGCCGGCCTGCTGCAGGCGGCTGGCCAGCTGCAGGTTGGATTCCTCGTCGAACCGTGCGCGCAGCTCGATGACCACGGTCACCTCCTTGCCGTTTTGCGCGGCGGCCGAAAGATAGCGCACCACCTCGGACTGATCCGACACGCGGTAAAGCGTCTGGCGAATGGCCACCACCGCGTCGTCGTAAGCGGCCTCGCGC
>JAAYHO010000187.1 GCA_012735335.1 Gammaproteobacteria bacterium | reverse complement strand
GCCGAACGCTGGGGGCCACGCATCCTCGATCTTGATCTGCTGCTATACGCGGAGCAGATGATGGATACGCCGCGCCTGCAGGTCCCGCATTATCATATGCATGCCCGTTCCTTTGTGCTGTATCCGCTGGCAGAATTGGCCGCGGATCTGATCATGCCCGATGGCACACCGCTGCAGGCACTGCTCGACGCCTGCCCGGCCACCGGCCTCGAACGCCTGCCCGGCAGCACAGCACAGGGGTGAGACATGTATTTTCTGGAGCACCATTGTTCAAGTCAGGAAGACTATACTGCTGAGGCTGTCATCGGCTTCAGCAGTCGGAGCGACAGTCAGTCCGTCTGCCTGTCGATCACTGCCATGTTGCCTGCCACAGGCCGAATTACTGGAATCTGCCATGCCTGACATTACCCTGACCACTCTCAACAAGCTCAAGCAGTCCGGCGAGAAGTTTGCCTGCCTGACTGCCTATGACGCGCTGTTCGCCCATCTGGAAAGCGCGGCGGGCGTCGAGTTGCTGCTGATCGGCGACTCCCTGGGGATGGTATTGCAGGGCCACGACAGTACCCTGCCGGTCACCATCGAGGACATGGAGTACCACACCCGGGCGGTCAAGCGCGGCAATCAGGGCGCGCTGATCATGTCCGACCTGCCGTTCATGACCTGCGCCACCCTGGAACGCGCGCTGGACGCCAGCACCCGGCTGATGCAGGCCGGTGCCCACGTGGTCAAGCTGGAAGGAGCCGGCTGGCTGGCCGAGACCATCAGCGTGCTGACCCGTAACGGCATTCCGGTGTGTGCCCACCTCGGCCTGACCCCGCAGAGCGTCAACGTCACCGGCGGCTACAAGGTCCAGGGCCGCGAGCAAGCCCAGGCCCGCGAGCTGCTGGCGGACGCCATCGCGCTGGCCGAGGCTGGTGCTGCCCTGCTGCTGCTGGAATGTGTGCCCAGCAGTCTGGCAGCGGAAATCACCCGTTCGGTGAGCATCCCGGTGATCGGCATTGGTGCCGGTCCGGATACCGATGGCCAGATGCTGGTAATGCACGACATGCTGGGCCTGTCGACCAGCGGCCGCCTGGCCAAGTTCGTACGCAACTTCATGCCGGGGCAACCGGACATTCCGTCGGCCTTCAGCGCCTACGTCAAGGCAGTCAAGGCCGGTGAATTTCCGGCGCCTGAACACGAGTTCTGAACCATGAATACAGTACATACCGTGGCGCAGCTGCGTGCTGCGCTGGCCCGCGCCCGTCAGGAAAACAAGCGGATCGGTCTGGTACCGACCATGGGCAACCTGCATGCCGGGCATATCGCCCTGGTCGAGATGGCGCGCCAGCGCACCGACTACGTGGTGGTGAGTATCTTCGTCAACCCGTTGCAGTTCGGCCCGAACGAAGACCTGGACAGCTATCCGCGGACCCTCACCGAGGATCAGCACAAGCTGCTGGATGCCGGAGCCGATCTGGTGTTTGCCCCCAGCGTCAGTGACATGTACCCCGAGGGCATGGACGGTCATACCCAGGTCAGCGTGCCGGTGGTCTCCGAAGGCCTGTGCGGCGGCAGTCGGCCCGGGCATTTCAATGGCGTGGCCACCGTGGTCAGCAAGCTGCTGAACATGGTGCAGCCGGATATCGCGGTGTTCGGCGAGAAGGACTTCCAGCAACTGGCGGTGATCCGCAAGATGGCCCACGACCTGTGTCTGCCGGTGCAGATCATGGGCGCGCCCATTGTTCGCGCTGCGGATGGTCTGGCGCTGTCTTCGCGTAACGGCTACCTGGACGACGCCCAGCGCCAGATCGCCCCGCAGCTGTACCAGACCCTGCAGCAGCTCGAGCAACAGCTGCAGGCGGGCCGTCAGGACCTCCCGGCGTTGATCGAAGAAGCCAGAGCCAGACTCGAACAGGTAGGCTTCACCCCGGACTATCTGGATCTGCGCGATGCCCAGACCCTGCAACCGGCCTCGGCCGAGACCCGCGAGATCGCCATTCTGGCTGCTGCCTTCCTCGGCAGGACCCGCCTGATCGATAACCTGCTCTGCAAACTCCCCTCCTGAGCTGCGCGGTCGGCGCCATGCCGACCGTTCCTCCTGTGTCCACTCCTCCTGCGTCCATATGAGACCAAAGCAGGGTTGAACTGATCGTTATTCTGATCAAACCTTGAGTACAACAGCCTGGCCGCTGTGATACCTCAGGCCGCGTGCCCGACAATAACAATAGAGGAAAACCCATGTACAAGATTCAGAACCGCAAGGTTTCCGAGACCCCGCTCCGTCAGACTCACCTGGACCGGGACGGCTACGAGCGCATGTACCGCCAGTCCATCGAACAGCCGGATATGTTCTGGGCTGAACAGGCCAACCGCTTCGTCGAGTGGATGCAGCCCTGGAGCAAGGTTCATGAGAGCAACATGGAAAAGGGCGAAGCCGCCTGGTTCATCGATGGCAAGCTCAACGTCAGCGTCAACTGCATCGACCGTCACCTGAAGAAGCGCGGCAACCAGACCGCCATCATCTGGGAAGGCGATGATCCCAAGGATTCCCGCTACATCACCTACCGCGAGCTGCACGAGGAAGTCTGCCGCCTGGCCAACGTGCTCAAGGAGCGCGGCGTCAGCAAAGGTGATCGGGTGTGCCTGTACATGCCGATGATCCCGGAAGCGGCGTTTGCCATGCTCGCCTGTACCCGTATCGGTGCGGTGCACTCGGTGGTGTTCGGCGGTTTCTCCCCGGACGCGCTGCGCGACCGCATCCAGAATGCCGAATGTCAGGTGGTGATCACCGCTGACGAAGGGGTGCGCGGCGGCAAGACCATCCCACTCAAGCAGAACGTCGACAAGGCCCTGACTGCCTGCCCGGACGTACACAGCGTGATCACCGTCAGACGCACCGGCGCCAGCATCGGCTGGACCGAGTCCCGTGACATCTGGTACCACGAGGCCTGTGCTGCGGTCAGCAAGGACTGCGCACCGGAGCCGATGGACAGCGAAGACCCACTGTTCATCCTCTACACCTCCGGCTCCACCGGCAAGCCCAAGGGCGTGCTGCACACCACCGGCGGCTATCTGGTCAGCACCGCGCTGACCCACCACTACGTATTCGACTACCAGGACGGCGAGGTATTCTGGTGTACCGCTGACGTCGGCTGGGTGACCGGCCACTCCTACATTGTCTACGGTCCGCTGTGCAACGGCGCCACCACCCTGATGTTCGAAGGTGTACCAACCTACCCGAACGCCTCGCGCTGCTGGGAAGTGGTGGACAAGCACAACGTCAATATCTTCTACACCGCTCCCACCGCCCTGCGTGCGCTGATGGCCATGGGTGAAGAACCGGTCAAGAGCTCCTCCCGCGCCAGCCTGCGCCTGCTCGGCAGCGTCGGTGAGCCGATCAACCCGGAGGCCTGGGAGTGGTACTACCAGGTGGTCGGCGAGAGCCGCTGCCCGATTGTCGACACCTGGTGGCAGACCGAGACCGGTTCCATCCTGATCGCCCCGCTGCCCGGCGCCTGTGACCTCAAGCCCGGCGCCGCGATGCGTCCGCTGTTCGGTGTGGTACCGGGGCTGGTGGATAACGACGGCAACGAACTGCACGGCCAGGCGGACGGCAACCTGGTAATCAAGGCCTCCTGGCCGAGCCAGATCCGCACCGTGTATGGCGACCACAAACGGCTGGTGGAAACCTACTTCAGTACCTACAAGGGCGTCTACTTCACCGGTGACGGCGCCCGCCGGGATGCCGATGGGGATTACTGGATCACCGGCCGGGTGGATGATGTGCTGAACATCTCCGGTCACCGCATCGGCACCGCCGAGGTGGAAAGCGCCCTGGTGCTCAACGACTATGTGGCCGAAGCCGCTGTGGTCGGCTGCCCGCATGACATCAAGGGCCAGGCCATCTACGCCTACGTGATGCCGATGCAGGGTGTGACCCTGACCGAGGAGGTGATGACCGAACTGCGGCGCATCGTCAGCGAACAGGTCGGTGCCTTCGCCAGACCGGACTTCATCCAGCCGACCACCGGCCTGCCGAAAACCCGCTCGGGCAAGATCATGCGGCGTATACTGCGCAAGATCGCCTGCGATGAGCTGGATACCCTCGGCGACACCTCCACCCTGGCTGATCCCTCGGTGGTGGATACCCTGATCGAGCATCGACTCAACCGGGGGCACTGAGGCAAAACAGCAAAGGTGGTTGTTCAAGCTGGCAGACACCTCTATTCTTGCCGGTTCGTCAGACAGTCTAGAGGTAGTCCTGCATGCAAGAGGTCGTGATTGTTGCAGCCACCCGAACTGCCATAGGCAGTTTCGGTGGCCAATTTGCCGAGGTTCCGGCGCATCAGTTGGGTGCAACCGTCATTCGGGCCCTGCTGGAGCAGACGGGTATCGAACCCGCCAGCGTGGACGAAGTCATTCTCGGCCAGGTACTGACCGCAGGTTGCGGCCAGAACCCGGCCCGCCAGGCCGCCATCCACGGCGG
Source organism: Gammaproteobacteria bacterium (assembly GCA_012735335.1). Lineage (GTDB taxonomy): Bacteria > Pseudomonadota > Gammaproteobacteria > Pseudomonadales > Pseudomonadaceae > Halopseudomonas. Next base: position 1,336 of record JAAYHO010000187.1, on the reverse strand, counting down.
CCTGCCCAACAGCGTACCGGCACTGAATATCAACAAGGTCTGCGGTTCAGGCCTGAAAGCCGTGCACCTGGCCGCCCAGGCCATCCGCTGCGGCGATGCGCAGATCATGATTGCCGGTGGTCAGGAATCCATGAGCCTGTCCCCGCACCTGCTGCCGACCTCGCGCACCGGTCAGCGCATGGGCAACACCCAGTTGATCGACAGCATGGTGCACGATGGACTGTGGGACGCCTTCAACCAGTACCACATGGGTATTACCGCCGAGAATCTTGCCGAACGCTACGAGATCAGCCGCCAGCAGCAGGATGCCTTTGCGCTGGGCTCCCAGCAGAAGGCGGTGGCCGCGCAGCAGGCTGGTCGTTTCACAGCGGAAATCACCCCGGTGGAGGTACCCCAGCGCAGGGGCGAAGCCCTGCGGGTCGATCAGGACGAGCAACCCCGCGCCAGCACCACCCAGGAATCCCTGGGCAAACTGCGCCCGGCGTTCAAACAGGACGGTACGGTTACCGCCGGTAACGCCTCCAGTCTGAATGACGGCGCCGCTGCGGTACTGCTGATGAGCGCCGACAAGGCCAGCGAACTGGGCCTGCCGGTACTCGCCCGCATTGCTGCCCATGCCAGCTCCGGGGTCGACCCGGCGATCATGGGTATCGGTCCGGTCAGCGCTACCCAGCGCTGCCTGAGCAAGGCCGGCTGGAAGGTCGAGGAGCTGGATCTGGTCGAAGCCAACGAGGCCTTTGCCGCCCAGGCGCTGGCAGTGGCCAGTGAGCTGCGCTGGGACATGGACAAGGTCAACGTCAATGGCGGTGCCATCGCCCTGGGTCACCCCATCGGCGGTTCCGGCTGCCGCATCCTGGTCACCCTGATCCACGAGATGCAACGCCGCAATGCCCGCAAGGGGCTGGCCACACTGTGCATCGGCGGTGGTCAGGGCGTGGCCCTGGCCCTGGCCCGGGACTGATCCCCCGAGCGGTTCAGCGCTTCAACCCAGAGTGAAGCGCTGAATCACCTCGTACTGCACCGGCCCGCTGCCGCCCCGGCTGACATACAGACACACCTGCGACACGGCAAACGCCGGCAGCCGCAGCGCCGCATACTGCTGCAGAAACCCCTGCAATACCGCTCCGCCCTGCTTCACCCGGGCCAGGGTGACATGCGGCCGGTACGGTCGCGTATCCGCCACCAACCCCAGCGGCAACAGCCGCTGCTCCACCACCTGCTGTAACTGCAGCAGCGCCACGCTGGCATCAACCCCGGCCCAGAGCACCTTGGGCCTCTCTTCGCTGCCAAAATAGCCCACTCCATTGATCGCCAGCTGCACCCCCGGGTCGGGCAG